>JAUVZH010000267.1 GCA_030602675.1 Candidatus Heimdallarchaeota archaeon
AGAGCTTTCAGCATACGGTAATAAAGCTATAGCAGGATAATCATATACTTCATACAATGCTAAAATAATTGCAATAGGTCCAGTAACAAAAAGTCCATCTTCAAGAATTGGCAAAGAAATCTTATTTTTCTCTAAATATGCTGATGTAGCAACAGCACGTATTTTGTCATCTTCATTTTTCTTCAATCGAGCATCTAATCCACCAATTAGTATGGTTTGTTGGAATTTCGAATCAATTGTCCATTCAACAATATTATCAGCAAAAGCTTTCTGCTCATGTCTATATGGTTGAAAATGTGGAACTAGTATAACATTATCCTTCTCTCGAAAAAGCTCAAATGGAAGTGAAAGCTTACCATCTTTCGTTGTTACAAATGGCGGAAGAAAGTCACTTAATATAGTACCAATTTTAACTGCATTTAATTCATTTGTTATATATTTAGCTGCAATAAAACCTGTAGTTCCTATTCCATGAAATCCTGTTATTAGAGTATTATCTTTGAAATTTTTATTACCAGATATATGCAATGTTATAGTCATTTTATTCACTAATACTTTTTTCACTATGTAGTATTTAAAAAGTGATATTATGTAGAAGTATTTCAATATTGTAAATTAGGATTTTTGAATAATAATACGCTAAATAGCTGGTGTTTTTATATCTATTTTTTAATTAATTTATGAAATCATAATTTAATTTCATTGTAAATTATTTCTTGAATTGAGTTGAAGCTTAATGAAACAAACTAGTAATTTAGCTATAATACTTATTTCGTTTTTGTTATTTAGTATAATATTTCCATTATATACCGATTCAGAGGAAATTAATGGTCTTATAAAACCAAGAGATAGCTTATTTTCAATTCAAAATTCAGTATTAGGCTTAAAAGATTCTTTAAATCAGGGAGAAATTTATAACGAAAATTCTTGGAATGCAGTTGAAAATAGCACAATTGAACGTTCATTTCACTATAGCAATTCAATTAATGAATCCTCCAATTTAGTATCTGTAGATAATTGTGATGATTGGTCATTAGATAGTAATTTCAATTTTACGAATATAAGAGAGGAAAAAATTACTAATGGGGATGCTGAAACAACTGAGACATTATGGACAGATTATATACCCTCTCATTATGATGGTAATGTTACAAGAGAGAGCAATCCTCCGAGTGGTGAAGTAATAAATGGCAACAATTCTTGGTATTTTGACATAATTTCTGATGATCATACAACTATCGTTGGATTTGATGATCCAATAAACGTTTCAAGCAATTCTGTGGTGTTTAGTTTCTCTTATTCATTATTAAGAAATAATCTAGGTACAAGTTATGATTCTAATATATGCATTCGTTTATTTTTCCAATTTGATATTTATATTTTCATTTGGTTTGATGGTAATCCCAGTGTATTATCAAATGTTACAGGACCGGGTGGATACGCTGACCTATTAGTGAACGAAGCCACATTTGATGGTGCGGTTCATGAATATATGTTGAATGTAACTGCATTGGGATTAGAGCTATTTAATCAAAAACCAGATCAATTAAGAAGTTTAGCAATTCAAACATGGGGAGAAATTCCATATCAAATGGAATTTATAATGGATGATATATCATTAACAGATCACGTTTCACCCTTAAGTGTTGGAATGCAAATTAATACCATTTCAGTTACTGGTACAGAGGGATTTGGTTTTATTCAACTATCAGATAATCCAGCACCTCAAATAGATTTTTTGATTCAATTTACAACCCAAGATACAATACTTTGGGATTGCAATTATACAATAGTAGGTTCTGGAAAAAGTAATAGTCAAAGATTACTAGAATTTAGAACTTGGGATGAAGTGCTGTGGAGGGAGACCATAAATGATACAATTCTATTACCATTAGGTTTGAATAATATAACAATTACAAAATGGATTCCAACTGATTGGATTATCAATCAAGTCTTGGTAAATGAAATAAGTCAAAGTTATTCCATTTCTGAAATAAATTCCACTCACAAAAATGTACAATTCTATAGCTCATCAATAAGTGAGATTGAGTATCATTTGATATCTGCAAATTTAATGGATAATATTATACTTTCAGATTATCAGATAACACATGATGATAGTTTTAGCGTTTATGTTGAATCAGGAATATATAGTGAATTGATTGATTTATACATTTTATCACCCCAAGAAGATATAGTATTTTTCACATCAAATATTTCAGAAAGCAACGGTGATATAATCTACTCAGACATTAAATTGAATAGTGATTTATCAAGAGGTAATTATACAATCATAGCAATTTGGGAATCATTAGACAAAGCAGGCATTAGTACGATAGAAATTGAATTAACTTCAATTCCTACAAATACGATGCCAACAGAAAGCAATATTACAATTAATTACCAACAAAATTTTATCATAGAAGTTAATTACATAAATTTAGAGGATAATAGTTCAATTGATCAAGCACAGGTTTCATATTCTTGGGATTTGGGATCAGGGATTTTACTCCAGAAACCTAACAAAAAATATTCTATTGAAATAATAGACTGTAATGCAGATCCCAATGTTTATACACTAAATATAGCTTGCAGTAAAAATGGTTACGCAACATCAATACTCGATATTAATATTACAGTTGTATTCAAAGATTTTGCTCTATTAATTACAAGTCCTGAAATTGTTATTCCAGGGGAAGTGGTTATAATAAATGCTTTTGTTGAAGATAATTTATCATCTCCAGTGCCAAATTTAGAAGTACAAGTTGAAATAAATGATGAATTATATGTAAAAATTTGGACAAATGATTCAGGTTATGCTTTAGCAGTATATTATATTTCACCAATTTATTCCTTTAGTACATTAAATATTAGTTGTTCAATTATTTTTGATGATGTCGAGTATTTGAGTTCCGAAAAAAATATTTCAATAAACTTATTTGAAGCACCAAGAGCTATTAGTTTAGGTTCACCGAATCATCTGACATCAATTAGAGATAATGAATCAGTTTATTTTAGCTTTCAAATAAGCTATCCTTCAATTGGTAAGAATTGGTATATTGATATTCCTGATGGTTTTAAGCCAATTTCTGCACTCGTAGTTTCAAATGAAAATAACATTAGTGCTATAATTTCCCCCTTTGGAGTAATTACTTGGACAAAAGAAATTACTAATTCTTCTATAGACTATGATATACTCTTAGTTGAAATAGTAAAACCTCATCCTGTATACAGTTTTAAAACCCTTAATTCCGAATTAACAATAGAAATAACAATAGACGTAAATCAAGTTCCTTATAATGGTTTAGAAATAGTGATTAATCGTGATTCAGATTGGTCAATTTATGATAGTTGGAATTTGTATTTAAACAATGCAATAGTAACTGAAGGATGTAATCTAGTAATCGAAGATGAGTTCTTTGCTTTCAAAGTTTATTCGACTAGTGAAATTGATTCTATAACCTATCAACTGAAAGGTACAAATCAAGGCATTATACAAATCGAGCCATCAACTATTATATTGGGTATAGGAATTGCTATTTTAACAGTTATATCAACTATAATACTATTTAAGAAAAAATCTGATGTTTCACTTGATATCCAATTATAATTTCAAAAGTTACTATTCCCATATTTCGAAAAGTTTTTTCAAAGATTTTGCTTTCAAATTTTCTATTCGAAATCTGAAGATTTTTATTCTTCCGAATCTTTTCTCTTGAACAAGACCAACTTTAGTTAAGAATTCTAAATGCTGTGTCGTTGTACTGTGATTTAAATTAGCAAATCTAGCAATAGCTGAAATATTGAGTTCTTCCACTTCAGCTAGTGTTTTTAAAATTAGTACTCTTCCTTTTGATGACAATACATCTTCAATGCCAAAATTTATGAATTCTATATCATTTTCTTGGAATCTTGATTCATTATCTTTCAAAGAACTATTTTTTTCACTTATTTTACTCGTCGGGGGTCTATACATATAACCAATTTTCCTCTCCTTTAGTCAATAGTTCAGAATTAATCGATATGTTTTTCAAGTTGCTCTCTAATTGCTTTTTCGATTTTTTCAGCAGAAACATCCGGTAATCCAATTAACGTTGTTTGCCCTCTTTGCCCCTTACTACTTGGTTTAGTTGTAATTACATCACAATTTTGTAAATATTGAATATATTCCCAAAGTTGCGTATGACTTCTGGTTGGTAAATTGAATTCTTCACATAACCCTTTGTATATTTCCTCTGTTTCTCCCATAGTTGCATATGCTTTTTGTGTTGTTCTCAGTTTAATAGCTATTGCCAATAGAACTAATTTCTGTTGTGATGTTAAATCCTTTACAATTTCTTGTCTAATTACTGGATGTATTGATGCATTAGCATGACGTACATGTTCTGGTAGTACTTTTAAGGACTGTCTGTGATCAGCGTGTATACCTGCACGTTCTAATAATTCAATTGCGTATCTTGCATCACCATTTTTTGATACAATATCAGCTATTAAATCAATTGCTTCCTGTGAAACAGTATCCTCGAAGAATGCTTCCTTAACTCTATCTGCTACAATATCTCTAAGCTGATCTTCAGTATATGGTTCTAATAAGATTGTATTTTGTCTTAATGTACTTAATGTACTCTCATCAAGCATAGTTCTAAATGCAATATCCCTTACAATTGTA
>JAUVZH010000419.1 GCA_030602675.1 Candidatus Heimdallarchaeota archaeon
TCCATAAACATTTTTTACTCTGCTTTTCTCTTCTATTCTAATTTCTTTTCCATATAGATCTTCTGCAGTAGCTCGAGAGGATATTATTATTCTTTCGGAATTAACTGTACCGATAACTTCACCTCTGCGACCAATTTCAAAGTATTCAGCATTTATCAACTGAGCTTCTACTTTCCCACCGATTTTTATTTCTTTTCCAGTCAATACTTTGTCCACTCTGCATGATCCACCAACTTTTATAGTTTCAGAACAAGTTAGGTTTTGATTGCAGACAATTGTTCCACCAACCTTTACAGATTCGCCTTCTGCATTTCCGGTAATTCTTATTGTTCCGCCAGCATCCAATTTACCGAATTCTAAATCAGCATCACACTTGAAAGTTCCACCAACATCCAGATCCATGATTTTAGCAGGAGCTTCAATTTTAATAGTTCCACCGACATCTACAACATCAATTTCAATTCTTTCAGTTGCTTTGAAAGAACCACCAACTTTAATTGAAGAGAATTTGCCACCAGTAACTCTTACAGTTCCGCCAACTTTGATACTTTCAACAGTTGATGTAGCCATTAATTTAACAGTTCCACCAACTGCAATAGAACCAATATCTGCCTCTCCATAAGCTTTTAGCGTTCCACCTACTTTTAAGCTTTCAATCTTTGCTTTTCCACCAATTTTAATAGTACCGCCAACTTTAACAGATTCACTTTGCATATCAGAAATTACTTCTAGACTACCACCAACAGATATATCAGGACAGAGTAAATTACCATTGACTTCCAATTTACTGTCAACTTGTGCATATTGCTGTAGTTCAAGATGGCCAACAATTTCTGCTGAACCTTTTTTAACACGCAAATTTCTAGCTACGAGAGCACCTTCACAAACAAAACTGCCTTTAGCTATAATGGCTCCATCAACAACAATTGTACCATTATCAGCAATTAATGTAGAGTCTTTACCGATTTTTAGATTACCTTTGACTTTACTGAGTCTTTCAGTAGATCCCTTTTCGATTATTTTTTCAGACATTTTTTGATCACCTTTTATTTGAATTTGAATTAACTACCTATTTCATCATATATAAAACAGATTCACTTTTTGTGTTCTCAATTTGAGGTCACAAAATGTGACTAATGAAAAAAGGATTTTGCTATTCAAAATTGAATAGCAAGTTAGTTATTTCGTTTTATTTTACTTTTGGAGATGGTAGAGCTTTCACTTTTTGTGGTTTTGCTTTAATTTTTGCACCTGTTTCTGCATCCAATGATCCAGTATATTCTACAATTCCTGATAACCTTGCACCATCTTCAATTGTGATATTTTCAGCAAAAACATTTCGAGCTTTACTCTTCTCATACATATCCAAATCAGTAACATACAAGTTCTTTGCTTTTGCTCTTTCATTAAGGACTACTCTATCAGCTATTACTACACCTACTAGTATTCCTCTTCTGGGAACATCTATTTGTTTTGCTTTGATTAAGGTAGCCTTAATCTTCTTTCCAGAAGAAATTTTACCTCCAGTTAAGGTCTTTCTTATATAACAACCAAAACCAACTGATATTTTATCTTCCAAATTGAGGTTTTCTTTTGATTGAATTCTAAATCCAGCACTTGCAGAATCACCACTCGCATCCTTAAAGAGCTTTATTCCAAATCCAGCACTTAGCTTGCCAAAAGTAAGATCTTTTGTTGCTTTTATACTAAATCCTGCACTTGCGGAATCTACTTGTGATTTGCCATAGAATTTTATGTTCATACCAGCACTTGCTTTGCCGATTTCTGCGCCATCTTTAAAAATTAAGGACATTCCTGCACTTAATTTCTCTATCTTACTTCTATGAGCAACTACTTTAGCACCAGCGCTTGCTTTCATGACTTCACTAGGACCATATAAATTAATTCGTCTACCTGCTGAAATAATTTCAACCTTGTTTTTACCATAAAGGGATACTTTATTACCAACACTTATTTTTTCAGCTTCAGTATTTCCTTTAATGATTATCTTCAAACCTGAAGATATCTTCTCAGCTTTGACATTTTCATCAACAATAATTGTCATGCCTACTGATACTTCTTCAGCTTCAAGTGAACCTTTTACATTCAATTTTATATCTACTTCAACCTCTCTTTTTACTATGAGATCACCATAAATACTAACTGAACCCTTATCACTTTCTACACTTAGAGCTTCTAAGTTTCCTTTGCATTTGAAACCACCTTTATTCTTAACTCGACCTTTAACAAAGATAGTATCTTCTTCAGCAACAATAGTTGCTCCTTTTCCAATCTTAAGATCACCTTCTACGACAGAAAGTTTCATTCGTGATCTTTTCTTTACTATGACACGTTTTTTCGCAGCCATTTATTATCACCAAATAGTTATTTGCAATATTACTGAAGCATTTCTTATTTAAAAAGCAAATTCACATATTGGAGACTCATAAGGAGACCACAACATGTGAAGTCACAATTTGTGACTTCAGACCATTACTTTTTCTTTCTAAATTTGAAATCAACAATCTCCTGTAATATCTTTGGATTGTCAGAAAATATACCATCCACACCCCAATCTAATAAACGGAACATATCTCCAGGATCATTCACTGTCCATACATGAATAGCTATTTCCAACATATGACTTACAGAGAAGAATTTTGGTCCTTTAAAAGCTCTAAGAAAAATTACTCTTTCAGGTATTTGTAAAGCAAAATAAGGTAAGGCTTCACCAAGAATGTCTTCTTGTTCTAAATACAATTCTTGGGAATAATCAAAATTCTTGTTCTTCTTTATCCACTCTCTTATTTTATGTCTAAAACGTAAGACCTCAATTGGACTTGCACTTGTAGGAGCTCCTGAATTCAATCTGAATCTTTCTAATTGTTTGTGATGAAATGATCCTACCATAACACGATCTTCTGAATCCAATTCCTTAATTTTTCTAGCAAGTATTTCAGGGGCTTTTGAAAATCGGTCCTTTATGTCCATATTGAACTTCATTTTGGGATAATTTGTTAAAATTTCCTCGAGTGATTGG
>JAUVZH010000203.1 GCA_030602675.1 Candidatus Heimdallarchaeota archaeon
CCAGATATAATTAGGTATAACTATGATTTAACAAAAGCAAAAACCTACATGGAAATTGCTGGTTATGATATCCCAGATTTTACCATTCCAGCTGGTACTAATATCTATTCATTAACAGTTATTTTTACATTAGTTATTGTAATTTTCTTTTTCAAGAGAAAATCTAAATTCACTAAGAAGATAAATTAACGGTGTGAAAATTATTAATCACACCATTTTTTTATTCTTAATGATATCAAGACCTAATTTCTTCCTAAAAAACTATTTATTCCTAATTTGATAGTAATTATTGTGTGATTACATTGAGAAGAAATAAGAGAAGGGTTTCTCTCTGTTTATGTATTACAATAATTATAACATCTGCAATAGTTCTAATTGAACCAATTAAGACGAATTCTATTTCACCATTCTTTACTTTAGATGCTTTAGTTCACGGAGGAGGAGTTAAGACTGATTATTTCAATCTGCTACAGCAACAGTTAGATCGAATAGGAATTAATCTAAATATTAGATATGTTGATTGGTCAACATTTGTTTATGAATTGATCATATACCGAGACTTCGACATTTGTTATGTCGGACTTCAAGGTGGTGATGCTGATCCTGATTTTACAGGTGTTTACGATGAAAATGGTTCATTGAATCTCTTTGGATATGATACTTCAATGGACTGGGATGATGAACTAGGGACTGGAAAGAATGAGTGGTATATGAAAGAAGGAAGAAACATTATGCCACCAAATTCCGAAGAAAGAATTCAACATTACTATGATTGGCAAAACCATTTAATGGATAATATTCTACCAATTCTCCCCACTTTTACTCCATATTCATTTGAAGCTATTTGGTCTCAACTTAAGGGGTATAATTATTCTGATGGTATTCTTCAATCTTGGGGGAAAATGTCATGGGAAACACAACATCCAGGACAAAAAAGCACCAGTGAAATTGTTATTATAGATGCTGAATGGACTGATTTTAACCCAGTCTATCAAGATGATTCTTCATCAATTTTTATCACCAGTGCAACAACAGATCCACTAATTTGGTATGATTCAGATCTTTCTGTTTGGCCTCATTTGGCAAAAAGCTTTACTCATATAAATGACACTCATGTACGTATAGAGATAAGAGAAGGTATAAAATGGGCAGATATACCTAGTTGGGGTTTTACTGATGAATTTTTAGATGCAAGAGATGTATACTTTACTCTCTTCTGTTGGAATAATTTTATTTCTTCAGATAAAGGAGTATATGAATGGTTAGAGGATATGGTCATCATAGATGATTATACTCTTGATATCTACATTGATGGTGATTCAAGTACACCAGAAAATGAACCAGATGTACAATACCTACCAAGATTAGCTATTAGAATACTTCCAGAGCATTTTCTTAATCAAACACAAAATTATGATGGAACAACACCTGATGTTACACATCCATCCTGGAACAATTATTCTTATCATGGATATGGAACTGGTTTATTTGAACTTACTAGCTATATGGGAGGAGTTGAAACTATCTTAACTGTAAGACCTGATTGTTGGAGATTAAACACCTCATTAACAAGTGATCCTACACTTGATTGGGAACAGCGTTTTGGTGATTTTTCAGGAGGATTATCACAATTACGAATTAGATATATCCCTGATGAACAAACATCATTGTTGGAATTTGAAGCTGGTAAAGTAGATATCAAAAAAATACTTAGGATTGAAGAAAGAAGAGAGGAATATGATATAGGTTTTGACATTCAAAAATCTATTACACAAAGATTTAGTTTTGTAGCATTCAATATACGACAAGAGAGGGGAATTTTAGGAAATCGTGAACCAGCTCCCGGAAATCAGCTTTTAACAATTGGACTAGCAATAAGAAAAGCGATTTGCCATGCAATTAATCGCGAAGAAATAAATCAAATCATTCATAATGGAGAGTATCATATCTTTAATACTCCAATTCATCCAGCATTGGGTATCTGGTGTAATCCTGATATCATTGTTTATGACTATAATTTGATAAAAGCTAAAACGTTTATGGAAATTGCAGGCTACGACATACCAGGCTTTACAACATTAGCAAGTAATAATCTCTATTCCTTAACAATAATTTTTGCAGCTGCAGTGTTAGTTTTAATTAATAGAAAGAAACTAAAAAAGCATAACTGAAAGTATATAAAAAAATGTGAAGGTGAATTGCTCCATTCACCTTACTATTTCCAATTTCTAATAATATCTATTATTAAACGTACAGCAGCTCCTTTGCTACCCTTGGGATTGTATCCCTTATCGCTATCTTGCTCAGAGACACCAGCAATATCCATATGAATCCAAGGAACTTCTTCAACAAACTTGCTGAGAAATCTAGCTGCTGTAATTGCTCCACCAGGTCTTCCGCCAGTGTGCTTGAAATCAGCAACATCACTCTTAAGTTGTTGATCGTAAACCTCCCATAAAGGCATACGCCAAATTCTTTCTCCTGAGGTTTTTGATGCTTCCTCAAGTTTATCAGCTAAATCATCATCATTTGCAAAATAACCTATTGCATGACTACCTAAAGCAATCATCATAGAACCTGTTAATGTTGCAAAATCAAACATAACTTTTGGTTTATAGGTACGAGCTGCATAAGTTAACGCATCATTAATGACCATACGACCTTCTGCATCTGTACTTATGACTTCAATAGTTTGACCTGAATAGCTTTTAATTACATCCCCTGGATGATAGGCTTTACCTGAGGGCATGTTGTCTGTTGCAGGAACTAATCCAATAACACGCAAATTGGGTTTTAATTTAGCAATTGCTTCCATGGCAGCAATTACAACTGCACCACCAGACATATCAGCTTTCATTTTAAGCATATCTTGACTAGGTTTTATGCTTATACCTCCGGTGTCGAAAGTAATTGCTTTACCAATCAAGGCAATAGTATCAACATCTGTTTTATCTTTACCATAATCCATGATAATGAATTTAGGTGGTTCTTCAGTTCCTTGTGCAACAGCTATAAAACTATGTAAGCCAATTTCCTCTGATTTCTTACGATCGAAAATAGTAGTCTCAATACCATGCTCTTTGGCTAAGCGTTCAGCTTCTTCTGCAAGTTTTGTAGGAGTAATTTCATTTGCTGGGCCCCAAGCTAATTCCCGACTAAAGTTAACAGCATTAGCTATTATCTTGCCTGCTTTAGCAGCACTTTTGAGTTTCTTCTCATCAACATCATTACTAACTAAAGTTAGTTCTTTTAGATGTTTGAATTTATCAAGCTTTATTGTCTTGTATTTCAAGTTTTGAAAGCTGCCCATAATAAGTCCTTGAACAATAGCTTCTGTAACAGCCACCAATTCAAGTTCATTTCTTAAAAAGTGATTTAGGCTGATTGAGACTTTTTTAACCCCAAGATCTCTTGCTTTTCTTGAAGCATCACCAAAAGCCTTTCGTATGCTTTCAGCAGTTAAATCCTCTTCTTTACCTAAACCCATTAATAGAAGTCGTTTTGCAGGAAGCTTTCCATGAGTATAAGCAAAGACTAGTTCTCCTGATTCTCCTTTGAAATCCTCAAGGTCTATAATATCTTTAACAATTTCACTAAGAGAATCTTTGACAATTAAGGAATCATCCTTAGCATTTTTGATACTACCAATAATCAACAATGGTGTATCAACCTTATCCAGATCAGATATTAATGTAGAAACTTTCATTTCAAATCCATCGATTACTTTTCTGCGATATTTGAAAAAGTTATCATTACTTATATTTTGTTATCAAAAATGAATTACTGAAAAAAAGATAGGAGGTAAACTCCTAATACGAGACCTTTTACATCATTTGTTCCATAAAAGCAATGCCTTCTGGACTGAATTCCAAATCTAAACTAACTTCTTTGGAATCATCAACAATTAGAGTTTCAAAAGGTTGTGTCCACCAGTTAGCAACATCTATTACATTTTTTGGTTGAACGAAATTAAAAAGCAATTCAACAGCTTGAGCAGCAATACTTTCATCTTGTCCTTTGAGAATGTCAGTGAAAATATATTTGGAAACAACCTGTTTGATAGATTTGTCTTTGTAGTCATCTGATTTTAAGTCAACAGATTTCTTAGGAGAATTCCCACCAACAGAAAGGTCTGGTGTGTTAAGTAACAATTTGATTTTCATATTAAACCCCAAAAATTAAGTTGTTAAGCTTGAACCACTAGAAAATAATATCTAAAATCATTTAATAAATCGTTGGTGAAGGCAAAAAAAAGGAAGGTGATAAATCACCATTTGTTGTGACGAATTTTATCTTTATTGTACCGATCAGTTGGTTCTTTCTTCTCAGCGGGATAACCAATTGCATTCAAAGAGAGAGGAAAAATATCTGCTGGAAGTCCTAATAGTTCTTGAATTCCGGTAACCCTTTCCTGTCTAGGATACATTCCTAGCCAAACTGCACCAAGACCCCTAGCATGTGCTGCTAAAAGGAGATTTTGTGTAGCAGCAGAACAATCTTGCACCCAATAATCGCAATATTTTTCAGTTTTCACTTGAGCGCAAACCAAAATTGCTAATGGAGCTTCCTTCAACATTTTTGAATAAGGATGAAATTCAGGAACCTTATCTAAAATCTTACGATCATCAATAACAACAAAATGCCACGGTTGATTATTTCCAGCTGAAGGTGCTTGCATAGCTGCTCGCAATAAATCATCAATAATCTCTTTTGGTACTGGTTTATCAACAAACTTACGAATACTTCTCCTTGTTAGAATTCCTTCCATTAATTCCATTTTCTTACCTCAAGTATTATTTGTTTTATCTATTCATAAAAATTACTCAGTTCATATTTTAACAATAGTCTGATTCTTAATTATTCCTTCTTAGTTATTTTCTTAAGGTTCTAACATTCAAAACCACATTTTGTAAAAGATAAAAAACTATATAAACCAAAAAGGTTTACATAGTCTTTGAAGCAAGGGAAGTCAATTAAAGTAAAAAAAAGGTGGATGGAAAATTACATTGATTGGGAAGAATAGGATAAAGAGAATCATATTAGTTTTACTTATCTGTTCTAGCATACTCTACGTTCAAAAACAAACATTAGCTGCAAATCCAGATTCTTTTTTTCTCTTAATAGCTAAAACAAGAAGTGACAACAATGGTCCTGATTATTTGAATTTGGTAAAACAACAATTAGCTAGAATTGGAATTAGACTTGATATTTTAGCAAACAATCCGCTTTTTGTTGAGCCTTATTATTCTATGAGTGATTTTGATATAGCTTATATAGAATTAAAGCAAGAAATCTTCAATCCTTATTTTCCAGAATTATATAGTGAAAATGGTACATACAACAATCTAATTGGTTATGACATATCCTTGGATTGGGATGATGAGCTAGAAACTGGAAGAAATGAGTGGTATATACAAAATGGTTCAGTTCTATATCCTCAGAATTCAACTGAAAACTTAAAACTTAATTGGGAATGGCAGCATTACCTGATGGATGATATTTTACCATGTTTACCCCTTTTTATTATAAATAACGATACCCTAAGTATGCTTGTATTTAATTTAAGAGAAGTAAGACCAGTTTTAGGAAATAGAGATCCTTGTCCATTATATCCAGATAAATCAATTGGTCTTGCTGTTAGAAAAGCTATTGTTTACGCAATAGACAGAGAAGAGATAAATAATATTGTTCATGGTGGCAATTACGAAATTTCACACTGGCCTATAACTCTAATGAATAGCTCATGGTGCAATCCTAATATTATAAAGT
>JAUVZH010000121.1 GCA_030602675.1 Candidatus Heimdallarchaeota archaeon
GAACGACCAATATCCCTGCCAATAATTACTCGAGTGGTCATAGGATAAAGCAACATGGTGGTATACATTCCTGCTTGTTTCACAAACTCCTTTTCCTCTTCAATAATCATCTTATCATCATCAGCGATATAAGGAACTGTTTCAGGAACAATGATAACATGCAAGAGAGTAATATCTGCATCTCGAGATCTTCCTGCATTGGCAATAGCAATGGCAATTTGAATTGCTGAAACCTCACATGGATTGCTCGATCCTATTGGAACAACGATTTTTCTTGGTTCTACATGAGTCCCATAAGTTACCCAATCTTTAACTGGAGAACGAATAATCATCACTGAATGACGACTTCTTCTTGCAACACGTTCAGCAATGCTTCCAGCAAATCTTTGAAATAGTCCTTTACGACGACTCATTAAGATAGTTAATTTTGGAGTTAAATTATTGATTTCTTCTAGAATAGCTTCATCTGGTCTCATTTTCTTATCTTTTATAACAATATCAAGTTTGACGTTAAATTCCTGTGCCTTATTCTTCAACCACTCAAGTTCTTTGTAAAAATATTCCTCAGTTTTTGTTGAATTGCTTGCTTGATGAAAAACATAAAGACTTGTACCAAAATACTCGGCTGTTACAAGAGCAATAAACATTGCATCCCGTTCTGATGGATAACCCATTAATGGGAGTAAAATCGTATCTCCTGGAGCACCAAATAGTCCAGAGTCCAAAATATTTGCAGGATAGGTCATTTATCAACAAGAGTCTCCTATTATGATATTATAACTAAAGATATGAAATAGTTTTTTCCACAGTTGTATTGTTATGGACTTACACTCAAATATATTTAACTCAAGAAGAGAATATTTTATGTCTGTAAAAGTCCTATAAGCAAAGGTTTTTTATTGAAAGCACTAAATTTAAGATTATTTCAATGAAGTACTGTTTCGAAGGAAGAATACTATTGGGCAACTCAGCAGCACAAATTAGTTTCGATTACCTTTTTAAGACGATAGTTGTAGGTGATGGTGCAGTTGGGAAAACAGCGATAACGATTAGATATGCTACTGACAAATTCCAAGAAAACTACAAGATGACTATAGGTGTAGATTTTACGATAAAAATGCTAAGAGTCAAAGATAAGCGAATTAAATGTCAGATTTGGGATACTGGTGGACAAGAACGATTTTCAAAGATTAGACCACTTTACTATCGGGGAGCTTTAGGAGGATTAGTTGTTTACGATGTTACAAACAGAGAATCTTTTGAGAATTTAGAGAAATGGTTCGGTGAAATAGAGAAAAATTGCATTAGAAAAGTCCCAATTATCCTTGTAGGAAACAAAATTGACTTGGAAAAAAGAGAGGTAACGAAAAAAGAAGCAAAAGCATACGCAGCTAAAAAGTCAAAAGATTGTGGTTACGAAATTACTTATCTCGAAACTTCTGCAAAAACAGGGGAAACCATCAAAAAAGTGTTTACTAACTTGATTAACATGATGGTTGGAGAAGCAGAAATAGCTATGAAAGAGAAGGAAAAAGCAAAACAAGAAAAGAAAAAGAAGTAAAAAAAGAAGAGCCTTTTTTTAAGAGCCCTTAATCAAGTTCCCTCGGCTTTTAGTGTTGAATGATTCTTATGGACCAGGTGTAATGAATGGTGGTGCCTCATCTGGTGGACCGATAGCTAATGTAACAGTTAGCCAGAGTAAAATCATTGCTCCAAACAACAAGAATGCGCCCAATCGTTTGTTATTGAATATTTTCTTCATTTTTTTCATTGACCTCCGCAGGGAGAAAGTTTCTCGATTGACCACTAGCAGTTTTTTATTTAAAAAGGTCTAAATCTCAAAATCGTTTGCTGGTAAGTGAAAAAAAAGAGAGAAAGAGCAACCTATTCTCAAAAAGAGAAAGGTTGATTTACGTTATACTTCTCACATATTAACCAATTTGAGCAAGTGTTCCCATTCTTGGTCTACTGCTTCTTGGAAATTGTCAATGAGATCTTGTCGCTTCTCGGGTCGGAATAAATGTCTAAATCTTCCTTGTCCCTTAAAGTACTCCTCAATAGGTAGTTTTCTTTCAGGTTTATTAGCAATAGCTTTGCTTTTTGGATTTAGCACATATTCTCTGCCATTGTAGATTTCGTAGATTGGGAAGTAACAGCTATCAATTGCTTGCTGAGCGATTTTGACTGATAATTCTTCTGGGAATCTCCATCCTCTTGGGCAAGGCATATCAATCAATAGGAATGCTGGACCATCAACATCAAGTGCTCGTCTAACTTTAGTCATCATATCACGATGAGCTGCTGGAGATGCAGTTGCTACATAAGGTATTTTATGTGCAGCAGCAATGGCCACAAGATCTTTTCTCCATTGGACTTTACCAGGAATGACTGATCCTGCAGGGGATGTTGTAGTAGCAGCATACATTGGAGTTCCGCCAGAACGTTGAATACCAGTATTCATGTAAGCGCCATTTGTATAGCAAATGTAGACGAAGTCATGACCTCGTTCTAAGGCTCCGCTTAAGGATTGTAAACCAATATCATAAGTTCCGCCATCACCAGCAAATGCAATGATATCTGGAACTTTCTTTAGTTTGCCTTTTCTAACCATTACTTTATAGGCTGCTTCTGCACCACTAGCTGTTGCAGCAACATTCTCGAAAGCATTATGGAACCAAGGAACTCTCCAAGATGTAAATGGGTAGACAGTAGTAGCAACTTCCAAACAACCAGTTGCGTGGAAAATACAAACATCGTCTGGTTCTGTAACGAGAGTTGCTAATCGAGCGATTGTTCCAGCAGTACAACCAGCACAAAGTCTGTGACCGGGAGCTAATCGATTTTCTTTTCTCATTAATTCCTTTGCTTTTGGAATTCTTACTTTCTTTAATTCTTCAGTAGTAACCATTTGTCTTTTCCTCCTACTTTCTCAAACCTATCCATTCGACAGGTACAGCTTTTTCTGCACCTTTGTTCTTGAGCACTTGTTTGTAGATGTACTCATAATCTTTAACTAGGACATCTCTACCACCGATTCCAGCTATATAACCGAAAACTTGTGGACGATCCTTATAATCATATAAGGAGGTCTTAAGGTCAGTGTAGAGAGCAGCTCCTGGAGCACCGAAGGTAAGGTCGCGATCAATAACTCCTACTGCATCGACATCTTTCAATGCTTTAGCAAGATCATCAGCTGGGAATGGTCTATAAGTTTTTACCTTAATCATTCCTACTTTCTCGCCTTCTTTTCTTAGCTTATCAACAACGAATTTAGTTGTGCCAGATAATGCACCCATAGTAACAAGAGCTGTTTCAGCATCTTCCATTTGGTATCCTTCAACACTCTTATAGTATCGACCGGTTTTCTCACCAAATTCTTCAAAAGCCTTTGGAATGACTTTTCGGGCAGCATCCATAGCTAATTCTTGTTGGTATTTAACTTCCATGTAATAGTTTGGAAGTGCAAGAAGACCAGATGAAACTGGATTGCCAGGTATTGTTGGATGTACCATTTCACGCTCAGGTAAGAAATCTTTTGAGAATTTTCTGTCTAGAGGGAAAACACCCTCAAGAGCATGAGTTAAAATAAAACCATCTAATCCAAACATTACTGGTAATGAGACATCAGGATGTTCTCCAATTTTGAATGCCAGGAATGTATTATCATAGGCTTCTTGAGCAGATTCAGAGAACAAGGAAATCCAACCAGTATCTCTACAAACTGTTTGATCAGTTAATTCACCATGAATATTAATGGGTCCACTGAGTGCTCTGTTTGCTACTGACATAACGATTGGTAATCTAGAGGCAGAAGCAATAAAGAGAATCTCAAACATCAAAGCAACACCTTGACTTGCAGATGCAGTGAAAACTCTTGCACCTGTTGCACTAGCACCAACACAAGCACTCATAGCACTGTGTTCAGATTCAACACAAACAAATTCAGTATCTACTTCACCATCATGAACAAAATCACTGAAATGTTCAACGATAATTGTCTGGGGTGTTATAGGGTAAGCAGCAACGACATCAGGATTAATCACTGCAGCAGCGTTGGCAACAGCTTCGTCACCAGTCATACCAATTCTTTTACCTTTAGTAACTTTAGCTTTAGTCATTTTGTGATCACCTATTTTGTCAAATCTTTCATTTCAATTGCATCTGAAGGGCATTCTTCAGCGCAAATTCCACAACCTTTACAATAGTCAAAATCCATTACCGGAATTTCTTCTTCATCCATTTTTATGGCTGAGTCAGGACAGAGAAAGAAACAAGTTGTACATTTTGTGCATTTCTCACGGTCTACAACTGCTTTAAATGGACTCCAGTCTCCTGTTTTAAAGAACTTTGAAGATCCAGGATAGGGTACTGAACCACCCATTGGGAGCTTTTCATAGCCCCATTCCGTTTCTATCCATTCTTGCATTTCTTTATCATTGAGGGTATTCTTGGTCATATTTATTGGACCTCCTCATAGGCTCGTTTTATAGCCTTTACGTTTTTCTCACCAATTACTCCCGGGAATCGTGCAGCAGTTGCTTCACAAACGTTGTCTATTTCAACAACATTGGTAATCTTAACTAATGCACCTAGCATTACTGTGTTAGTAATTGGTCGACCTAATTCTTCATTAGCAATTTTGGTAGCATCAACTTTGTAAAAAGTAACCTTTTGTTTGATACCAATTTTGCTTTTCAGCTCGTCCATAGAACCGGCAAAGTTTGCAATTACGATTCCTCCTTCTTTTAGGCCTTTACCAAGATTAACAGTTCCAATAAGTGTTGGATCAAGAATCACAATTATATCAGGATAGTGAATCTCTGTTTTGATAGTAAAAGCTTTAGGAGAAATCCTAGTGAATCCTTCTATAGGAGCACCGGCTCTTTCGGGACCAAAAGCTGGAAACGCGTGGACATATTTATCTTCGACTAGGGCAGCTTCTGCAGCTATACGAGAAGCAGTTACTACTCCTTGGCCTCCACGTCCATGGAATCGAATATCTGTTATGTTATCTCCAACCAATTTTGGTTCACACTCAAGTGTTTTTTTCTATGAGCATTTTGAATAATGAAATCATCGAGATAAAGTAGTGTTCAAAAGGAAAATTCCTTCAGGACAACTATCAATGACTAATGCTTCATTTCTTACGTCTTAACAAAATCTTTCTGTTTTTTAATTTTGTTCTCCAATCGTAATTTGTAATATATTGATTTACAGCAGTTCAATTACCAAATGCCAAGTAAACCAAGTATTGTTTTAATTAAACTGAATATACCAAGTATCAATGTTACTACTCCAACAACAATCTTGAGCCATCTATTTTCCACTTTTTTAGTTACTAGTGCTGCAAGAGGAGCTGATAACACTGCACCACCAATTAAAAACGGTGCTAACCCCAGAAAAGACCAATCAATTGGAATATTATTAACTGTACTTTTGATTACATTTGTTAGGATATAAGCTGATGCCCCTACAAAGCAAATAACACCTTCAGAAAGAGATGTTGTTGCGATAGCATTTTTCCCTTCTCTTCCAGAAAGGATTTGACCTGATACAGTTAAAGGACCATATCCTCCACCTGAAATACCTTTATTGAAACCAGCAATGGCTCCTATTGAAATGATTCTTTTAAACGAGAATTTTAGTTGTTTTCTTCTGAGAGCCAAGATCAGAATTCCCATCGCAAGAACCATCAAACCAATGTATATTTTTATGCCGAATTTGAAATTTGCATCATAGCTGTAAAAAGCAGTAATGATAGAAGATATAAGTGTCCCAATAATGCCAAAGATAATGAGAATAAATATTACTTTAGTATCAGGAGTGAGATCATTTATTCGTTCTTTCAAACTCTGTTTTTGAAGTTTAGATGTACCTCCAGCAGAAACATATTGCAGATTAGCACTAGTTTGGGGGATCATAGGTTTAGTACTAGTATCTACTCTAGTATTCAATTGTTTATTTTGACCAAGAGTCATATTCTTAAACCAAGCATGAAATGCAGCGGAAACTAATCCAGTAACAAATTCAGAGATAAGTACAGCAGGGACAATAAAAGCTGTTTCGTAACCCATTAGAAGTAAGACAGGAGTTAGCGTTGTGCCATACCCCATGCCCAGTGATGAGTCCATAAATTCACATAGAAAAGCTATAATTACTACAATAATTAATAGCCAACTTAATTCTATTGGAAATGCCACTTTATTTACCTCAAATATTAATAACTCTACTTTTCCTTATGACGGTATACATCATAAGAGAAAATCAAGGAATTTTTTATAAGGAATATATATTTCTCACTTTCTAGCATAATCGTTTTTGATAAACTTAAATAGTTTAGCTAATCAAACATGAAAAGACTTAAGGATAAAATGCAATTCATATTAGAAATTCTTATTTTGAAATAAAAGAAATTGGAATTTGCTCATGATGAGCACCTCAATTTTGCTATTAACTAAAAATAGATATATGAAGTCTTACACGAAAAGGATAGTGAATAATTTTGTCGATACGAGCCTCAGAAGCATTAGCAAAGATAGAAGAACTAACATATAATGGTCACTACAAGGATGCTCTGTTTGAGGTAAATGAAGCTATAGAAAGAACAAAGAAGAAAAAGAAAGAATTATTCCTATTTTTGCTTCTGAAATGTAAAATCCTTAAGAGAAGAGGAAATTATATTGACTGTATAGAACTTGTTAATAAAGCACTAGAGAGTAAGAAAGTAGACTCAGATATTGAATTGAAAATTGATTTTTTATTTCAGAAAGCTGATGCACTTAGTCAACTAGCACGTTTTGATGAAGAATTCAAAATTATTATGGATATAGAGGAATTAATAGCTGAATATGAACAAGCTTCTGATAAATTAGAAGACTGGTTAGGTTACATGCATCAATTGAAAGGTTGGTATTCAATAAATAAAACAAAATTTGATGAAGCAGATAATCACATAGAAAATAGTTTAGAGATTTTCAAACAAAGAAACGATCTGGAAAAAAAAGCTACATCCTACTATCTTTTAGGAAGTCTTCACATTAGAAGAGGAGAAATTGATAAAGCACTCAAGTGTTTACAGAGAAATCTGGAGATTAGAGAAGAAATTGGGAACAAACTTGAAATTGCTTTTGCTTTAAGAACAATTGGTATGTTTTATACAGTTACAAGAAGTACCTCCGAAGCTTTGTCTTATTTTGATAGATGTTTACAAGCTATAGAGGAAAGTGAGAATAATCAGCAAATCGGAAATCTATACAACATCTATGGAATTACATATTATTATATGGGGAACTTGAACAAAGCATATGAGTTCTATGAGAAAGGTTTGTTTTACTTGCAGCAAGTAGGAAATAAACAACAGCTCGCCTTTATTCTTTCTAATATTGGCAATGTTCAAAAATTACGAGGAAATATCGATAAAGCTCTTGAGGCCTATTTACATTGTTTAAAGATTTTTGATGAAGTAAACAGCATCCAAAACATAGGAGCTAAATTAATAGATATTGGTAATATTTACTTGCAAAAAGGTGATTACATAAAATCATTGTC
>JAUVZH010000107.1 GCA_030602675.1 Candidatus Heimdallarchaeota archaeon
CTTTTATTGTATAAATACTTTGATTATTTTCTGAACATTTATATATTAAATAGAAAAAACGCCAGGGTCGTTTTACCTTAAAAAATGTTAAATTAAAGTACTTTAAACCAAGCCCACAATTCTCTTGAGAGATCGAAATTAAATTTCTTATACATAGTTATTGCTTCTTGTAAAATGAAACCTGTATCTGCCAATGCCTTCTCTAGATTTTTATTTTTCATTTCTAAAAGTAAGTGATAAAATAATGTTGAACCAATTTTCTGATTACGATATTTCTTTAAGACTCCGGGAATTCCAATAACTCCTAAAGAAGTAAATTCCATACACCCAACAACTTGCTCACTCAATTCTGCAACTAAGGTAACTTCCCCCCATCCGGAATCATACCAATCCATTATTTGAGCATAACTTGGGTTTAATCCAAAAACATCTGATCGGCATTCACCAAAAATCTCTTGCAAAAAAACTAAATCTTTCTTTTCTATTCTTCTCACTGTTATATTTTTGTTTATTTTAATAGAAGGCAAATTTTGCTTTAAATCGAATACAGCTAAAACAGAATCACCAATAAATTGGTTTTCTTTTGAATAAGGTTCATAATAGAGAAATTTCTCATGTTTAAAAGCATATTTTGTCAGAAGTCTATTGGCGCTTATATTTTTGTTATACGCTAAAGCTAATGCAGTTTCTGCATTAAGATCCTTGGCAGTTTCAATCACTTTTGCAAGCATTTTAGAGGCAATTTTCTTTCGTTGATATTCTTTTAAAACAGCTATTTTACTTTGACCAAGACTTTCTTTTGTCTCAATAAAAACGAGATTCCTAATTTTCCTCTCTTTACCTTCTATCTCTTCAATTCCACAATGCACATATCCAACAGGAATATTATTTGAATAAGCAATTAAAATAAAACTATCTTTTATGTTTGTCCAATCTTTTACATCTTGATTAGTTGCCATTTTGTATCCATATTGCAAACCTAATTTTTCAATCGAGAAGTGAAATGCGTCATTATGTATTTCTGCAATAATATTTTCTTGTCCTTTCTCGAAAAAAACAACTTGAATATGAGACATAAAATTACCACTAAATTTGTCAACAAAATTATACTAATAATTATTTTGGAAATGATATAACAATAAGTATTCCTTTCCCATCTTCACTCTTAAAACTAATTTTTCCTTCATGTGCATCAATGATTTTTTTAGCAATCATCAAACCTAAAGTGGTATATTTCTTAGTTTCCCATGATCGTTTGATTTTTTCTAGTGTATCCTTCGTCATACCTAATCCATTATCTTTAAAATAAATGAGAAATTCATCCTTTTCTTTTTTAGAGTAGATTTCTAATTCAGTTGCTTTCGCATGTTTTACAACATTCATAATTAAATTTTCAAAAACTTGCTCTAGTTTCTGTGGATCACCTTTTATAGTTGGAAGATTACTAATTTTAATTTCCAAAGTTGGTTGCAATGTTGAAACTTTTTCGACTATGTTAACCATCATTCTATTTAGATTAACACTTTCTAACTTACCTATTATTTCTCCTTCTTTAGCTAAAAATAATAGATTATTCAAAAATTCTACAACATCATTTATTTGTTCATTGATTTTTTCTGTATAAACTGAATCATTAATCAATTCATTGTATAAAGATATTACTTGTAATTTTCCACGTATATCATGTGCTACCGTAGATGCAAATGATTCCAATTCATCTCTTTGCTTGTGTAATAATTCTTCTGCTTGTTTAAAATCTGAAATGTCTCTACTTATGCTTTCAATGTATTTCTTGTCATGTAATTCGATTACTTTAGATGTGAAATCTATTGGAGTAATTTTACCATCAGGTCTCATTAGATTTAAATTTCTAGCAAAACCAGCTCCCTTGTTTACAATTTCATAAAATTTTTCTTTAGCAATTTCTTGTTGCTCTAGAGGTCGTAATTCCCATATTCTAAATTCCTCTAATTCGGTTTTTGAACGTCATGTCTGTCGTTCAAATTCAGGATTAGCATCAACTATTATACCTGTTTCCACATCAATGACAACAATACCATCATTTGCAAGCATAAACAACGCACGATATTTTTCCTCGCTTCTTATCTGTTCTAATTCTATTTTCTTTCTACCTGAAATATCTCGAACAGCACTTTGAATATACACAGGGTTACCATCATTATCAAATACAACTGATACATTAATTTCAGCTGGAAAAACTTCACCATTTTTTCTTATAAAATTTCTTTCATACAATGGAAAAGCTTTACCTTGTTGTAAAGATGCTAAAACATTCTTAGCGTTGCTATTATCCTCAGGAGCAATAAATTCAAAAGCTGATTTGCCGATCAGCTCATCAATAGGATAACCCAGCATATCAGATGCTCTTTGATTGACTTCCAAATATATACCATCGATACTTATTATAAATAATGCATCATTTGTCAATTCGAAAAGATTTTTGTATCTATTCTCAAGTGTTAGATTTATCGAATTCTTATCTTTGACTAGAGATTTTTTTTGCACTTGAGATTTCTTTTTGGCAAACCGCTCTATAGTGTTTTTTGGGCACATGTTTTATACTCCCTTAAATGGAGTATCCCTAGAACCTTTCCCATTCTTATGTTATAATTTTCATCTTTTGAATTAAATTTCGAAATTTTTCATTATTAATATCCTTTCATTATTTAGATATTTTTCGGCATTAATTGTCGACATATATTATTTTACATTTTATGCGATTACCGGAAATACTTTATCAACTATTTTTTTTAATAAAGCTTCTTTTTCAACACTAAGTGGTTTAGCTGATTCTAATATTTCTTCAATATCTTGCCATAGAGTTTCATCCTTTTTTAATAAGCTAATAAACTGTGAAACTTTTCGCATAGCTGAAAATGATTGTCCTTTGAAAATATAGCACATTAGAAATGAATCAAATGTCTGAATAATAAGTGTATATTCATTGTGTTTTATTCTTTCAACTGATCCTTTCGCTTCAAAAGCTTCTCTAATAAAGGCATTTATTGCAGTTAAAAACCCACTTATTAGTGAATCATCTAATCTATCCTTTTCGGGGAAGAAATTTTTGGAATAAATAGGAATTCCTGTAGATTTAAGAAAAAGTAACATTATTGGTTCTTCTTCTGGCAAAGTAGGTATATCGAATGTCCTTTGTCGGAAGATACCCAAAAGAAATTCTTCAAGTTTTGCTGCATCCATTCTTTCAATTAGGGGTGCGTTTTGCCTTACTAATAATTCCCATTCATCTATTTGATCTAATAGCATATCGTGTTGTTTTGAAATTCTATAGCCTAATCGTTCAAAACCCAAATCTGCAGCAATAGTTTCTGCTTGATTTAGCAGCTGCCTAGCTTTCTTAATTTCAAATTCAATTAATGCAATTTGTGATTGTAACCAGAATATTTCAGCAAGAAGTGATTGCAATTTCTGTTTTTTAGCTGTTTCCAATAGATTGTTAGTTAGAGATTTTACTTCTGCCAACAGTTCAATATTATTTGTCATTTTGAGCTCTAATAGTAACATCTCTGTCAAATTCAGCGATGCATCTATATACAATTCAATATCTATAATTTCGCTTCTAATAATACTGTAAAGTAATTCTTCAGCTTTAACACGGTATTTTGAACGTGTCTCTAATTTTAGAAGCAATGCTTCAGAAATAATTGCTCTTTGAGCTATCAATTGATTGTTTTCAATTTTAACCATGCTTTGTAATTCTTCAAAATATTTCCTAGCCAAGGATAAATTGTTTTCATCTAAACACACAGAAATAAGATAATACAGAGTTTTTGAAACAGGAAGATTATTTTCAATCTTATCCCTTAATTGATGGGCCATTTGAAGGTGGGCTAATGCCTGTTCAAAATCGCCCTTTTGGTGATATGCCTTACCCATACTATTCATGAATGCTATAATGTTTATTATCCTGCCTGCTTTCTGGATTATTCTTAAACTAATAGTCATATTTTCAAGTGCTTTGTCTAGTTCACCCTTTTGTTGATATATTATTCCAATATTATAATTAAAAAAGGCTATATTGATTTCATTCTTATCTGCATCTGAATTTGCTATAGCTTCTTCATAATAATCTAAAGCTAAATTCAATTCTCCCAACATATAATGAACAGTTCCGATATTATTTAGAATTCTAGCAATACTTGATTTATTCCCCATTTCTTTGTTTAATACCAGGCTTTTTTCGTGGTATTCTATAGCTTCTTTATGTTTACCATTTAACCAATAAATGGAACCAATACTATTTAGTACATTACTAAGAGCTTTTCTAGATTGAGATTTTTCACAAATCGGAAGAGTTTCCTTTAAAATTTCCATTGCTTTATCTCGATCACCCTTCAATCGGACAATGTTGGCTAATCTATAAAAGGAAATTGCTAAAGATTTAAGTAAATTCTGTTTCTTAAACATCTCATTAGCTTTTTTGTACAAATTCAATGATTCATCATATTCGCCTATTTCCTCAAAGAACATTCCTTTCAATAGTAAAAGATCTGCTTTTCTGACCAAGAATTCATTCGAATCAATTTGCTTTTGTTCAGCTAATTTCCTTTCTGCTTTATTATAAACAAGTAGGAATTGGTCAATTTGATCAAGAGACATTATTGCAGAAAGTTTGTTGATAAGGGAATCGATTTCAAGATTCAAATCACCAAGGTTAACACTCTCTTCAATTGCTTTGTCTGAGAGTATTAAGCATACATCAGGATATAATAAACCATTCTTGATTTTTCCCTTCAAAATCAGCATATTGATGTTTTGTTCTTTTGAAAAATAAGTTTTATCAAGTTTATTCATTAATTCATCTGCAGATGGAAAATCGTCTGTTTGTAGTAAAATTTCAATTTCTCGCAAAGTAGTTTTTTCCATCTTTATCCAGTTTTCCAAAGCACGTTTATCTAAAGTATAATACGATTAATAAAATAAGTAGCTTTTAAAATACTTACTTTTATCTGCAATCGATATATAATAAAGTGATTTCGTCAGATTTATTCTGTTTTATACTTTACCAAAATAGATTGGTGGAAAGTTTTTTCTAATCTTGAATATTTTTCTCTTGAATTTTCACATTATGGAGTAAAATAACATGTATAGAGATTTTTCTTAATTTAATTCATTAAAAGAAGCTTTATTTAATGATTCAAAATATTTGTAGTTACTGTAAAGCAATTTAATATGGAATTACTAAAATATTAGATGACTTTATAATCATTACAGAAAGTAGTTTGGAATCTGGAGGATATATTTTGAAGATGAAACTTAAAATCCCATTTATTATACTCGTGTCTCTTTTATTTGGATCAAATTTATTTGCTGTTTTAAATACCCGAGCAGTTGATTATGATGTAGAACACTTTGGGTATTTTGATACTCCCGTTAAAATAATTAAATGGGGTGGAGATCAAGAGGAAGGAAGTGTTTTTGGAAAATTAGATTCACGTGGAGATCTAGTTGTTACTTGCTACTCTAAATCTTTTGGTGTAGTTGGCGAAGATGTTTATGTTATGAAATTTGATACAAACTATGAATTGCAGTGGAATGTATCATGGTCCACAAATGATTTTGCTAGACCAGCTGATTTGGCTTTTGATGCAAATAACAATATTTACATCGCTGGAACAATTGTGACTCAAATTGCTCCTGGAACTTTTATTCATGATGCTTTCTTGTTAAAATATGCTCCAAATGGAACTCTATTGTGGGATGAAAAAAGACACATTGCAGATCAAGAAGATACTGTAGACTGTTTGACAATTGCTAGCAATGGTATTATCTATGTTGCAGGAACTACAAATAATTCCAATGGATTTCTCTTTATTCAAAAATATGATTCAAGTGGTTCATACAAAACTACCTATTATCATGGTGAAACAGCACCAAAAGAACTAATTTTTCCAGGAGATTTGCAAATTGATTCTAGTGGAAATATCTTCATTGGTGGCTCAACTGACAATACTCCAGGTGTCAACTACCAAGATTTGGTTTTAATAAAATTAGATAGTAATGGAGATCATGTGTGGAATACTTCATATGGAGGAACCAATCCAGCAGATTATGGAAATGATATGGTTCTTTTCAATGGAGCAGTTTATGTTTTAGGAGGTTTAGGACCTGAAGTTTCACCACCAGGAACCGATTTCGATACTTTACTTGTGAAGTTTAATGCCACAACTGGAAAAATCATTTGGAATGTTACTTGGGATCTGGATAACGATTTTGGCAAAGCAATTGACGTTAATCGACATGGAAATCCAGTTATAGTTAGTAATTGTGATTACATGAATGGTACTGATTATATTGCTATTGCTGAATTTTTACCAAATGGAACTTTGCTTTGGGATACCAGTTATAGAAGTGTTTACAGTGATCGTGTAAGTGACCTTTCTGTAGAAAGTGATCTACTATATTCTATTGGCAGTAGATATAATACAACAAGTGATTATGACATATATATTGTAGTTTACCAAGATCATACTTTCACTAATTTTCCAACACAAGGACCTTATGGGGTAATTTTCGGAACAATTATCGGAATTATTCTTGGACTTTTTGCAATAACTGTGATTTTAGGTTTACTCTTTACTTATTGGAAAAAATCTTAGGATTTTTTCATCTTCTTTTTTCATTTTGTGAAGCGGAAATGTAAAAGGAATTTTTCACCTATAGCTATATGAGATTATGTAACAATATTGATGTACTATTTATTGTGAGTTTAAATTCCAATTATATTTAGCATACTTAATTTTTTCAATGTCTGTTGAAAATGTTTCTTTTTTCCAATATCTTAGTATGAATTGTAAAACTCCACCGTTTCTATTAAAGTCTCTTTTATACCATTTGAAGATTTTTGAAATGAGTAATTCATTTGTTTGATTATCAAAAATTACATTGCCAGAATTTATGAAGAAAGATGTTAGACCATCAAGTGTTTTATCAATTTTATCAGGAGATATCAATTGATTTGGTAAAAATGGACAACTTACACTACCACAATTAATTACGAAATGGATTCTTGGATCTTTGAACTTTTTTCTTAATATTTTATGTTCAATGTAATTCAAACTTAATTTTCTTTTACCAACTTTAAATTTCCTTAGAATAAAGAATTTGAACTTTGATAACAGTGTTAAATTCCCTTTCCAATTACTTTTTCGTTTTAATTCAATACGAACCCCTTCAATTGTTAGTAAATTGTAGGTATTAAGCCAAAATGCAAATTCCTCATTATAACTGTAATTGCTGATATCAGCATTTTTTATAGTTGTAATTTGCTCTTGGAACCAAGCATCATTCTTTATTGATTGATAATCAACTCTACCATTACTATCTACCCATTTCTTTAGTGATTGAATTGATTTCAATGGATCTTTTCTATTCATAATAAACAATAGAAACATTATTTTTATGGAATAAAAAAATCTGGATTTAGAATCTATGGAATCTCGAGTTGTTTTCTATAGACAGTAATATCTATCTAAATACAGTAATAGTTTTTTAATTGTAATCAATAATATAGATGAATAAGATGTCAAAAGAGGAAAAGATTGATCTAACTATCAATACCAAGGGTGTTCCTTGTCCAATTCCATCGATGAGAGTTAGATTAAGAATACGAAAAGTACCAATGGGAGGATTTTTGAAAGTCCTTACTGACACTCCTCATGCGCTTAATAGTATCCCAAGGTTTTGCCGAAATTTTGGTCATGAAATTACTTCTGTTACTGAACAAAAAGATGGAACTGTTATCTATATAATTAAAAGAAAAGGAAAAAAGCTATAAAGATTTGATTAGATTATTGAGTCTTATTTATTGTAGATTCAATAATTTAGCAATATTTTTACCAAGAATCATTTCTTTCTCCAATTCTGAG
>JAUVZH010000388.1 GCA_030602675.1 Candidatus Heimdallarchaeota archaeon
ATAGATTATACCAATTGCAATTTAAGGATCAAGAAAATGGATCTAATGGTCATTGAAGAATTCTTATAAAACCTCTTCACAAATAAAATTGAGATAAGATAAGCAAAGGTGAACTATATATGGAATTAGAAGAAAATAGAACATTTCGAGAATTGCTACCACCTTTGAATTTACTACCTTTGCTAATATCTTATACTATGGATCATGTAGCTGTTTCAACTTATTGGATATTCTTTGGCATATTCCTAAGCGAAGAAGTTACTGATTCATATCTAGATATAGCAGTTGTTTTAGCAATACCTGCAATTATTTCAATTATTGGTACAACAGCACTTAGCTCCTTTTCTGATAAAACAGGTCGTCGTAAAGAGCTTATTTTATTCGCAAAAATTGCTTTAATGATTCAATACATCCTATTGCTATTCTTTCGCGGATCCATTTGGAGTATCCTAGCAATTTTAGTAAGCTTTGGGATTTTCACTCAAATCTATTATAGTCAACACAGCGCATTGATTACTACTATTTGTCCTCCAGATAGAAAAGGACAAGTTTTTAGCTATCAAGTTTTTTTTGCAAGTGCTGGTTGGATGCTAGGAAGTGCTTTATCAGATATTATTTATGATTGGCAAGGCATTACAGGCAGTTTAGGATTTGCTGCTGGATTTGCTTTGTTAGCTGGTATTGTTGCTATGTTTTCAACTTCAAAACCTTATAGTCAAAGAGAAGAATTAATTGATGATCACACACTAAATGATAGCGAAATTTGTTGTGTGGTAATAAAGAACCAGACGATGCGTACTACTGAATCAATAAAATCAACTGAAAGTACTGCTTCCTATTTTGAGATATTTAAAAGAAGAAAAGTTATTTCATTGTTAATCGTATTAGCAATTTTAGATTTCGGATTTGGACCGTTTAATGTGATTACATCAGTATATTTCAAAAGAATCTATATGTTAAATTTCAATGATTCGCAACTGGCAAATACTTTGATTGCTAAAGCAAATACAATTGCTACAGCAATTGGAATGGTAGTTCTACTAGTTAGTGGTTCAATTCTTGACAGAACTGGTCGTAAACCAGTTTTCCTATTTTCAATTGCTGTTTATCCTGTTTTATATACCTTAATGTTTACATTATCTGAACATCCATGGGCGTTATTTGGCATTTATTTGTATCCATTATATGCGCTGAAAGTACCAACAGCAAATACAGTAATGGCGGATTTAACAGTTGAGAATGAACGTGGAAGGGGTATGAGTTTATTAAATATTGAGCAAATTGTATTCGGTAATCTTGGAGCGATTTTTGGATGTTATATTGCTGATATTTTTCCAGGAGACATTCTACCAAGATTCGTTCCTGAGGGTATATACATTATACCCATCTTTCCAATAATATTTGGAATAATTGCATTAATATTGGGAATACTGTTAGTAAAAGAAACTAATCCAAGGGTTCTGGCAAAGTTGGATGCTAAAGAAAAAATAGTAAGTGGCTTAAAGAACCTATAAAGTCACTGCATTCTCAACTACTTCTTCACAAGAAATCTCTCGAAGTACTTCCTTAATGATATCAGGAGGGATACGCATTTCATTTGCAACTTGCATTGGATCGAATATTGAAGCCTTCTTTCTTTCACGATTTAGTATTAAAGAAATTTCTGCTTTCAGTCTGTCAAATGAATAGAATATTTTTTGCTCATTGTCAAGTATTGCCATATAGAGTGCTGAAAGGAATTCTCGACGAACTATTGAAACAGTATCGTTGTGCTGTATTCCAAACTCTTTTGCTATAGTTTCCAATTCGATTCTACCCCATAAATCATATTCTGAATAAAGATAAGAACGTATAGCTTGGATTTTATGTAATGAGATAAAAACATCCTTGTTGATTGGTTGTCCTTCTATTCTTCTAGCAATTTGCATACTTTCTAAAAGGAAATCAGATAATGGTAAAGATCTGTCTGTGGTGGAAAAGATTGTTCTATCGAAAGTACCTTTATTGGTTAATTCATAGACAATTCTATTCTTTGTATGTTCGATGATTTTTCGGATTCTTCCATGTGAAATGTAAGGTAATGATGTCAGAACATCCCAAGCAGCTCCTACTTTTGTTGAATTTATTAATTTCAAAACTCTAGCAAATGTCTTCGTGGGTTTTGATTTCTTCATTTCAGCAAGTTCCATAACTCGCAGATAAATTGTCTCGAGTGAATCCATATCACAACTAGCCATTCTATTTACAGCTGCTTTTGTTAGAAGTTCAATTATGATATGTTCTATATTCTTTCTTGTTTTCATTATTCGAATATATTTCAGAATAGCTTTATCATAAGCATTTGCTGCATCCTTTGTGGCACCAATATCCTCTAGTATCTTTCCAGCCAATGTGATGAATTTATTGGTCAAATTTATTGGAATTCTTGGTTGATCAATAAAAGCAATTCCACGGTTAAAGCACTTGCTAGCAATTTCGTGTGCTTTTTGAAAATTCTTAATTCTTATTGCTGAATCTGAGGCTATTTTATAACATTGATAAGCAATTTTTACATCTGCATCCCATTCTCGTGTTTGGAAGATTCTATTCACCAAACGATTAGAACTTTCATCATCATTTGCTAGGTCAAATGCTTCAACAGCAATATCATAGAATATCATTGATTCAAGGATTTTTCCTTCATTAACTAATCTATCACCAGCACTTAAAGCAAACAATCCAATATTCTTCAATTCAGTTAGCATTGACATTTTTGTGTTCAATTTAAGTGATGTATCAAGATAACTTATTGAATCATTGTATTTCTTTTTCTCAAGTAATTCTTGAGCAGCTTGGAATGATTTTTCAGCAATTTCATTTGCTATGTTGGAATCTCGTGAATCGAGCATAAGAATTGCTGTATGTCTTAAGCGGAAAGCTGATTCTCTGTTTCCACGTTTTATTAATTTTGGCAGGTTTTTCTGAACTTCTGCAATATCTTTTTCAATTTCAGCTTGATTCTTAGATAAGGCCAAAATTCTCATGCAAGCTTCAACAATCCTTTGACCTAAACTATAATTTTGATCAGATTTGCTTACTTTCTCACCAAATGCTGTTAATGTTTTAATGTAATTTTTGATTGTTTCATACTCAATTGTTGCTCTATTAGAGTTAGGAACTTCATATGCTTCCAAACCACTAGTTATATCATCTAATGTTGAAATAGTTGTTCTAGCATTATTGATAGATGATTGCTTGGCGAAATCAAGCAAAGCTAAAACAACAGTTGCAATTAAATTTTCGTTTTGTGTTTTTATTGCAATATCTCTTGCTGTTAATAGTGCTTCGTACCCTCTAAGTGATTGCATGTTATTAATCAAATCTTTAGAACCGAGCTTTAAGAATTCCTTTCCTATTCTCTCGATATAATCCATGTTTTGGATTTCTTGAAACATCTGATAGCAATAACCTAGA
>JAUVZH010000302.1 GCA_030602675.1 Candidatus Heimdallarchaeota archaeon
CCAATATCTAGATCTTTAACCGTCTCTGGAGGGAGGTCCATAGTAGCATCTGCTAAAATCCTAACTTTTTGTTTAGCCATTAGAATACTATCTCCTCGTTTCCAGCGCTTACATAAATAAACAAAATAAATACTTATTGGAGTAAAATTTTTGTTTGTAACATATTGTTTGAATCAAAAGGTAAAAATAGACTGTTTAGGTAGTATTAATTAAAGCATAATTACTAGAAAAGCTAGAATAAAACAACCATCTTTGAAAGCTTATTAAGAAAGCTTTTTTTTTGGTGAAAGCAAATTTAATGATTTATAGAAAACAAATGAAGTGAAATTAACATGGTATTCGGAAAGTTTGTCAGATGGCTTGGTGGCGGAAAAGCTACTCGTGATTATATTATCGATCTCAAAATGGTCAATAAAAGGTTATCGAGATCATCTAAAAAATTAGAAACTGATGAAAAAAAAATTCAAAGAAAATGCCGTGATTCATTGAGAAAAGGACTAATGGATCAGGCTAGATTATATGCATCAAATGTTGCCCGAAATCGTAAATGGGTTTACAGTTATACAAAACTAACAACTAGAATTGAAGGAATTATCTTCAGACTTGAACAAGCAGATTCTGTTCAGCAATTGGCGGGAGAATTGAAAGGAATGGCTGGTGCATTACGCCAAGTAAATGCTAGTTTAAATGCCCCCGAAATCTCAGCTCTAATAGAAGATCTTGAAAGGTCATTTGAAGGGATAGAAATGACCACAGATATGATGGACGAAGATTTTGAAAGCATGATGTCATTAGATGTTGATGAAACAGAAGTTGACAAAATCATGGGCGAAATAGGAACAGAAATCGGTTTAGGTGCTGAAACAGGTTTACCAACCCCAGATATTCGTTCAGCAGAATTAGCTAAAGAAATAGAAGAATTACGAAAAGAAAGAGAAACATAACTTTCTTCTTTAATGTTCAGCAATAACTAGCTGAGCTTTAAAGTTTCTTTTTTTTTTTACCTTAGCACAAATCTTTTTGAATAATAATAGACTTAAATTAAAAAGTTAATCAATTTTTGTTAAAGATGGTGAAGTGCCTTGTCAAATTCTGAAGACGAGCCAAAGAAAATTATAATTGCAGGTTTACCTGGAGCCGGTTTGAAAACCATAAAAGCATGTGTTATTGATAATAATCCTCCTGATGATTTAAAACCAATAATTCAAAAATTAGATGTTGGTAATACGATGAGAGATCTTTTACAAAGAAGAGTTCTTGTTATTAAATGTGGAGGCGATAAATCTATTCAAGACATCTTATCAAGAGATAATGATCCTTTATACGAACATGTTGAAGCTTTAGTTTTTGTTCTGGATATAACAGAGCAATCAGTCTTTTCAATTGCTCATTATTGGTTTGAAGCTCTGGTAAAGCATTTACATAAAATTAGTCCTGAAGCAAGAGTATATCTGTTATTGAACAAAGTAGATTTACTAGCTGAAAAAAGTAATGCTTCAGCTTATATTCGAGCAACAAAGAATTTGTTCAAAACTAAAGGTGTAGATGTTATAATTCATGAAACTAGTATTTATGATGCCTCCTTATTTTACGCTTTTCGCGATGTATTAATGAAGGAAGTGGATGATAAAATATCAGTGAAACAGTACTTAAATCGTGCTTTAAGAGGTTCATCATTTTCAGGTATAGCTGTCTATTCAAAAGATGGTCTACCAATTTACGGTGCTGGCGAACTTCCTCCTGTAGTTGAAATATCAGCTAATGTGATGTTAAGTTCAGTTAGTCGTATTACAGAGGAACTTGATGAAAACGATGAAGTTACATCTACAATACTTCAAATGAAGAAGAAAACTTTCATGATTTTCAAAGTTGTGAATGAGAGCTGTATCTTTGTAGGATTGAGTAAAAGAAGACCAAAGCTTGGTCAAATGCTAATTGAAACTGATCAAATGGTGGAAGTACTCCAGAAGGGAATAGATAAGTTGAAGAACTCAGTCATCTACTACTGTTCCAATTTCATTTTGTTTAAATAAAACTATAACAGGAAGAGTTATGGTTATCTCTTCCATTAATCTTCTACTGATGTTTCCAATTACAATATTTTCTAAATTTCTTCTTCCCAAAATAACCAATGGTAATTTTAAGAATTTAACGACAAGTAACCCTTCATAGCTAATATCGCCAACTAATGTAACATCAATTTTTGGGTTATTATGTAAACTATAAACATCTTTTATGTTGTTTATTTCTGTTACAATTGCTATCCTTTGTATTTGTAATTGGTTATATCCTAAATAACGAATTTCACTATCAAAATGTTGCTGTAATAATTTTAATAAATCTATGTACGAAAGTTTCTTCTTCCTTTCCCCTATTCGTCCGGAGGTTTTAATTGGTTCAACATTCAAAACTATTTTTGAAGAATATTTGAAATCTAATAATTTTAACAAATAGTCGAACCCTCCTTTTTCTTCTACTAACCAATTACCTGTTAATGAGTAAATTGAGATTTTGTTCTGAATAATAATCTTCAATAGGTCAAGATTATCTTTATCGATTTTTTGTTGCTCACTGTTGGTAAAGATTGGTGAAAAAATAGTTACTATTAGCTTAATTTGCTCTTGAGCTGCAGTTGCAATCACTTTCCTTGTAACACGAGCTGCAATCAAACATTTCTTTAATTTACCCTTACCCTTATCTAGCCACTCTTCACCTAAGATAATCCCCCCATTATTGATATCGCGATCATATTCCTTTCTAATGTTTTCTAACGCTATAATTACTTCATCCATTGATAACCACTTAAACAATATCATTTTTTACTATTCAAATATTTTATCGAACAACACTCTCATTCCTATAGCATTTTACTTAACAAAATTCTCAAAAGAAAGAGAGGTAACCTAAAGAAATCAAGAAAATTACTCATAATATGTTATTCTGAATGTGCTGTTTTAACCTACCGTCAAAAACTCTTAAAAGAGATAAGAATTTATTGAGTTTTTGTAACAAAGACTTTTGTTAAATGAAATCAATTACTAGTGTGGAAGTAAAATAAAAATGGTAAATAATCCATTAAAACATTTTTTTGAAGCGAAAAGCATGGCTATTTTTGGCGCATCTGCTTCTTGGGATAAGCCAGGATATGTTATAGCTGAAAATTTCATCAATAATTTTGAGGGCAAAACCTATCTCATTAATCCAAAAGGTGGTGAAATTATAGGCAATCCAGTCTATAAATCTGTATTAGAGGTTGAGGAACCTATTGAAGCTGCAGTAATAATTGTACCCGCAAAATATGTTCCAACTGCAATGGAGGATTGTGCTAAGAAAGGAATAAAATCCGTTACAATTATCTCTGGTGGGTTTAAAGAAATTGGTGAGGAAGGAGAGAAACTTCAACAACGTATAGATGAAATAGCTAAAGAAAATGGTATCAGAATTATTGGACCAAACTGCATTGGTTTGTTTTATCCGAAAAGAGGATTAGACATGGTTTTTCTACCAGATGAAAAACTAAAACGCCCAGGAGTTGGTGGTGTATCAATTCTCTCACAAAGTGGTGCTTTTGGTTCTGCATTTCTCGATATTATGGGTTCTCTTGGAAATGGAAACTACCTAGCAAAATTCGTAAGTTATGGCAATGCATCTGATATCAATGAAGCTGATATTCTTGAGTATTTTGGTGAGGATCCAGAAACCAAAGTAATATTAGCATACCTTGAAGGTTTTATGGATGGGAAAAGATTCATCGAAATTGCTCGTAAAGTATCTCTGAAGAAACCAATTATTGCTATTAAGGCAAATAGAAACGAAGCTGGTGCACATGCAGTTGCTAGTCATACAGCTTCATTAGCAGCAAATGATGCAGTTACGGATGCCTTATTCAAAGAAGCAGGAATAATTAGAGCTTACACCTGGGATGAGTTGTTTGACTGCATGAATGCATTCAATAGTACACTTTTACCTGATGGAAATCGAGTCCTAATTATCACTGATGGTGGCGGAGCAGGTGTCATGGCTTCGGATGTTGTTGGAGAACTTGAAATGGAGTTAGCTGAACTCTCACCAAATGTGTACAAGAAGATGAGGGAAGATTTACCACCAATAATTTCAGTAGCAAATCCAATAGACCTTACAGGAAGTGCAACTGCAAAAGAGTATCTATATGCACTCGAACAAACAATAGATGATCCCAATGTTGATTCTATAACTTACATTATTATACCAACACCACCAGCCATTAATGTCAAGGATCTAATGGAAGGTTTGAAACCATATGCAAAAACAATAAACAAAACGATTAATTTTTG
>JAUVZH010000421.1 GCA_030602675.1 Candidatus Heimdallarchaeota archaeon
GTTGAAGTTTTTTCAACTACAAGCTTTTCTTTTTCCCATTGCTTCATGAAGAAAGTGTTATGGAATTCATCATATGAACCTATTGTCTAGGGTGAAAAAAAATATTTATTGAATGTCAAAAAATGAAAAGAATAAACTCTAGAAAATGCTCTAGAATTGTTTTACAATTACTAACTTCATTGAATTAGTTTCTTCATTTCACTTAGGTTTGGATCATCACCAATGAGTCTTAAGACATTCTTTTGATTTATCGCTTCGAGTTCTTCTGGTGTAATTTTCTTTATCTTTGCATATCTCTCTAACATGTCTAGAAAGACTTCAGAAGGAACTTTAAAATTCTCTGTAGGAAGTACATCGATTTCCAATAATAAAAGATCATCAGGAATTAATAATAACCTCTCTTGGTTGTATCTTTGACCTATAGTGTAATAATATCCTTCATCGTTAAGTTCTTTCATTAAATCTATGTCGCCAGAATAGCCATGAAATATTGGTTTCTTAATTTTATAGCTTTTAATAATCTCGAAACTCTCTCGTTCCTTACCTCGAAAATGAAGATTCATGATTTTGTTATTTTTCTCTGCTTCTTTCAAGAATATCTTAAACATTGGTTTTTGATGTGGAATACAAGCTTTTTCCTTAGCATATTTTTCATCTAAACCAATTTCTCCGAGCATGATTGCTTCTTCACATAGCTTAGCAATTTCATCAAATCTATCAACATATTCATGTGCGTACCATGGAAGAACGCCAAAACACGGAAAAATGTACTTTGATTGTTTTGCATACTCAAGTGTTTTTTTATATGCTGGAATATCAGATGTTACAGCCCAAGTAATAATCTTATTTTTGTTAATATCATCAATAGCTAATTGACGATGAGCATCATCCTTCAGCCATCGCTTTTCTAAATGCAAGTGAGTATCAATAAACATATTTTATCTTCCTCCGATTTTTTTTATTTAATTTCGTGTGATACTTTATCCACAATTTTCCATTCTTCATCGATTTTTATTAAATTATGAAAATCATAATACCTAGAATTGTAATTTAGTTTAACATTCGCTATTGTTCCTTCAACTTCAATTGAAAGAATCTCAATCTTGGTATTCTTATAGTATTCTTCTCTATCTATGTCCTTAAAACGCTCTAATCCTTGTTTCCAATGTTCGTAGAGATTTTTGCTTTTAGCAGCATTACCAATAAATAACCTAGCATCCGGATGGATGACAGATATTACTTTGTCATAATCTAACCATCTGCTAGCTTCTATATAGACTTCCATTGTTTTCCTTACTAGTGCTTTTTCATCTTGTGTCATTTTCTCTTTTCTCAAATAATTTGGTTTATAAAAATCTACTAACTATTTTTTTCTAAGAATTATCAATTTCTTATAAGTTATAATAAGCTTTCATAAGCTTCATTGCAGTGCTAAAATAATTGTATGCTTGATCATAATTTTGATCATTGACTTTCATTGTTTCCTCTGCTTGTATTCTTAATCGCTTTGCATCCATAGGTTCTTCATACTTTTCTTTTAGTATCAAATATTCAATCATAGTATCATATAGTTCTGTTGCATTGTTCTGAATATCTAGGAAATCTAGTTTTCTGTGTCTCTTTGTTTTTGTTGAAGACATTCATTTATCCTCGAGTTTTATTTCTCTTACGATTTTGGTTACTTTATTATATCATTAAAGATATAAAAATATATTCTCATCTCTGTGAGAGAATATTCTGATAAAAAGGTAAATGCTATATCCTTTGTTATACTAAAATAACGCATGTTGTTATAAAAACTAAAGCATAAAAGATATTAAAGCACAAACTTTCTTGAATTAGAAATTAACAGGAGATTATTTCAAAATGGCAGATAACACTCCTTTCTTAGTGATAAATCCAAACGCTGATGAAGGTAAGACTGAAAAAATAATTGCTAAAATTTTAGCTACTTCAAAAAAAGTACTCGGAGATTTTGAGTATGAATTAACCACTAATATTGGTGATGGTATACCAATTGCCAAAAAAGCAGTAAAAGATGGATTCAAAACAATCCTAGCAGTTGGTGGAGATGGTACCCTTAACGAAGTTATTAATGTTGTAGCAAATACAGATATCGAAGTGGGCATGATACCCACAGGCGGGTCTTGTGATGCATTTCAAACACACGCAATTCCCTTGAATCTTAAAAGGTCTTTTGAAATTGTAGCAGCAGGTTATACAGAGAAATTACCTATTGGAATTGCTAAAGGTGATACAAACAGGTATTTCATTGATATGGTTAACAGTGGACTTGCAGGTTATGTTAATGATCATGAAGCTACTTGGGGAAAACCTTGGTTAAAAGGAGATTTACGTTATACAATAATGGCTTTCGAAGCAGCATTCAAATATAAGGCTCCAAAATCCAAAGTTATTGTTGACGATCAAGTAAGAGAAGCAAGTCTAGCTTATTTCACCACAGGATTAAGCAATGTTGTAGCAGGGTATGAAATAATACCTGGAAATCATCCAAAGAAAGGTGAGCTTGGCGTTGCTATTATCAAGGATATAAAAGGTTTCAAATTTTTAGTTTCAATGATGAGATTAATGTTTCAAAGCATAGAGAAGAACAAACATGCAGAAGTTCTCTATGGAAAGAATGTTACAGTTGAAAGCGAAACACCTATGACATGGGTTGCTGAGGGGGAGATATTTTCAACAAAAACAACAAAAGTGGAAATTAGTGTTCATTCAAAACAAGTAAATCTAATAATCCCTGAAGGATGGAAATATGATGCTTCAGACTCTGAAAAGAAGAAATTCATGAAAGCAATAAATAAAGGAAAATAGATTACATTATTTCAGTATTATCTTGTTAATTCCGATAAACTTGTAATCTGACTTAAGAATAATTGGGAAGCAACCTCTATAGCTTTGTGGAGTTCTTCCGTTCTTCCTCTTCTTCCATAATGTGCTCCTTCTAGAACTTTTTCAACTATTTTTGGTATTGTT
>JAUVZH010000273.1 GCA_030602675.1 Candidatus Heimdallarchaeota archaeon
TCTTTACCTACTCTTTATGAACGATTAGAGCAAATCGAAGCACCAATAGTCTTTGAAAATGTCGTAGGTCAAACTGATGAGTTTTTCAAAGACCTTTATTTTCAAGTAAAAGATAATGTCAAGAATTTAGCTGGCTTTGCATTAGATATTTCACATAGGTATGTCAATGATTGGGAAAATTGGTTAAATATACCAAAAGAACTAGAGAAAGAAATTGAATATGTCCACATTTCTGATTGCACAAAAACAGAGGATCTTCATTTGCCAATGGGTCTAGGTGAAATGCCATTCAATGATTTCTTTGCATATTTAAAACAAATTGGTTACAAGGGAATTATAACACAAGAATTGAAACCAGATGGTAACCAAGCATTAGAGATAATGTCCTCTACTAGACACTGCATGAAGCCATTTTCAAAGATTAAATATCTGCGTATGAAGATACGACATGCGTTGATGCGTGTACTTTTAAATATAAGGAAAAGAGAATTTACGGATGTTATTGAGAAGACAGCTGAAGAAATAGGATATGATTGGGCATAGTTGCTGGGACGATGAAAAGAACGCAAAACCAAAAATCAATGAGATAAACAAGAAATTATCGGATGATGGAACAGTAGAACTAATAGCAACACCCGTTGTTAATTTCTAGGTTTAGCTTTCTTTTTTCCTATTTTACTACTTAAAAGATTTTCTTAATAATTTTGGACTGATGTCTCATACTGATGAGAAAACTTTTATATTCCATTAATCCTTATCTTCTCAAACACTATCCCACTTTATACACTAATTTTACTTTTAATAGATTGGGATGAACCTAGAAATTATTGGGGTATAATTATGACTGTCACAGAAGAAATACAAAAAGTGAAAGATGCAGTAAACTACTACATGGAAGGTGCTATTAAGCGAGATTATGAATTTCTTATGAAGGGATGGCATCCAAAATGTCAGATGTTTGGTTTAGACACAGAGAAACAACTTAAGGTCTATGAACAGAGCTTTTGGAAAGAAAACTTCGCAAAATCCATTGATAACTCAGAGTATAAGCGAACTTCAAAAATTCTTGATTTTGATATACATGGTACAGCTGCATCTGCAAAAGTTAAGACTGTTGTAGAATCTTCAAAAGGTACAACTATTTTTATAGATTATCTTAGTCTTTTGAGGATTGATGGTAAATGGTGGATTGTCAATAAGATCTTTGACACTAAATTCACACCTAAAGAATAAACTATACTTAAGGAGTTAAACGAAAAATGCCTAAAATAAAAATAACAGTAGTTAAGCGATTCAAACCAGAAGACGTTTTTGGAGATGAAGGATATACAACTCCAAACGGAAAGAAGATAACTGAATGCACAGCTTTCAAAGATGGACAAGAGTTTATTGTTGAAAAATTAGACAAACCTGAAGGGTTCTGTGGTTGGGCGTGGCGTGACATCTACAAAGATGTTGCTGTTCTGAATTTTGGTGGCAATTTTAAGAATTGGGCTAAAGACGGTACACAATTTACTGCTTGTACAGATGGTGTGCGTCCCGTTTGTTTTAAGCTTGAAAGAATAGATGAGTAAAGCAAAACTCATCTTTTCTTTATTTTTAAATAATAAAAATGAGGTTGTTAAATGCCTAGTGAAGTGAAAATAACTGTTGTTAAAAATTTAAGTCCAGAAGATATATTTGGAAAGAAGTTTTATCGACCATCAGGAAAAGAGCTTACAAAGTGTCCTTACAAAAAAGGAGAATCATTCATCACTACTGATGGTAATATGCCTGAGGGATTTTGTCATCATGCCTGGTTTGGTATGTATCCAAAAATTACTTTTATCCGATTTGGTGGTAATTTTGATGATTGGGCTGGTGAAGGCGTTGACTATGTTTGTTGCCCTGATGGTATACGTCCTGTAATTTTTAAATTGGAACGAATACTTGAAGATTAACTTTCACATAACTGAAAGGTTGTTAAGTAATGCCTAAAATAAAGATATCAGTTCTGAAAGTATTTACACCAGAGGATGTATTTGGTGAAAAATACATTGCTCCTGATGGAACAGTTGCAGAACCTTGCCACTTGAAGGAAGGTCAGGAATGGATTTCTACAGATCTCAAAAAACCTGATGGTTTCTGTAGCTGGGCATGGGATGATTTCAGAAAAGATTTGTATTTATTATACTTTGGTGGAGATATTCCAGATACACCAAAAGGTGTAGTTTACACTGTTTGTTCTGATGCTAAAAGACCTGTTTGCTTCAAACTAGAAAGATTGGAAGAATGATGGATACTATTTTACTAAATCAGTAATTTTCACATTTGGAACAAAATAAAGCACTAAAAATTAAAAAAAAAGATTTGAGAGATCTGAAATCTAGATCTCTTTCTCAAAGATTAGTACTTTTCCTTTTACTTCAAAACCAAGGGATTTGAAGAAATCAAGTTGATCTAGTTGAGGTCCACCAAGGTAAAGTTGGAAGATTTCTGATCCTTTCTCTTTAGCATCCTTTGTAATTTTTGTTAAATAAGCATCAAAGTATTTCTGTGAGTCCGGAACTAAAGGTCTAAAGGTAGCATTTTTAGGATCTTCTGGAAAGTATAACAATCCTCGTGAAATGATTTTGTCTCCTTCTCGAAGCACAGGCATTACATATGATCCTTCTGCTGGATTTATTATGCCATTGTAATTTGTTTCAGCTTGTTCATCAGTAAAATTGAAATTGTCTTTGAACATTTGAATGATTTGTTCTTTGTCTTTTTCAGGATGAAAGTCTTCGAATTTCTCTTCTGCTTCCTTAAATTTAACTTTGTCAATATCAACCTCAATACGTTTGTATAAAGGTCTTGCTTTTTTGTATTCAAGCTTCTCTGCAAGTTCAACAGTTCCCTTCCAGCCTTTGCCAACTCTAGCTTCAAGAACTTGTACGCCTTTTCCTTTGAGCGTTTCAACTACCTTTTTATAAAGTAACTTTGATGCTTTTTCATGTCCTTTTTTGACTATTGGAAAATCATGTTGAGCTTTCTTAATTCCATCCTCACTATCAGGAAGGACTTTAGAAACGATAAAGCCAACAAGCTCCTCACCTTTGAACGCATAAAGTCTTGTTTCGGGGTCAAAATCATCTCTAGCGTAATATTCCTTTAATCTCTCAGCAGGTGTTTGACCAAAATCTGTCCAATCTGTTCTTGCTTCTGTCCCCAATTGTGCTTGGGCATCTTCGAAGCCTTTTTCATAGATTTTTATTTCGTAATCAGACATAGTACTTATTTTTTCTGAAAATAAAGTTATAAAAGTTCCCATGAATATGAGAATTTAATCTCATTTTTTAAGAATATATCTAATTCAATAGTTTAATATGGAAAAATGATTCATAACAACATAGTTGTGGGTTATTTCTTGGTTACTATTTGTTCATAATCGATGCAATAGAACAGGAATTTAAGATTCCCTTAGTAAGACCACCAACAATTAGCATTATTGCTCTAGTAATCGCTGTTGTAATAGCTGGTATCAGAGCTTTTATAGCTACACGTGTCATATCGAAAAAATCAGCTAGTGAGCTAATTAGAATTGAATAGAATAAAAAAAGAAGTGAAAAATAAAGCTTTAACTAGCTTCTTTAGTCACTTTTTTTCTTTTTTCCTCTTTTGCTTTCTTCTTGTCTTCTTTGTATTTTTCGTGTGCTTCTAGGTCGATAATGTATTTGTCTTGGCTTAAAATTCCAACAAACCAACTTAAAAAGGCAAGTAAAATAACACCATTGATAATTCCAATAGCTACCATTATCGAAGGATAAAGGAGTTTATAACTCACCGGTTGATCAGCTAGCTCAGTTCCTAGAACAACACCAAAAACAGCTAATATTATCCATAATGTAATAACAGAACTATAGATTACAACTCTATAGAAAAATCGTTTTTGGTAAAATTGTAATTTGCGTTCGCCAAATGTAAATCTCGAAATACCTTTCTGTGTTATAATATATCCTTTTTTAATCCATCGCCATAATACTTTTGGAAAAGTAAAAAGGGATTTAAAGAATGCTTGCATTTTCTTATAGAATTTCCCAGAAAATTCTACTTCACTGAATATTACAGCAATTATAATTATTGCAATACCGATAACTATTATTATAGTTAATGTGATCCAAAACCTTTCAGCGTCAAAAAGAAAAACTACAATATCTCTTATACCAAAAGCAAACCATTGCATTGCTACCCATATGCCATCAACAAAGATGACTTTGAATATATTGCCAATATCTTGCCAAAAAGATGTCCAGCTGAAATATCTAAAGAAATCACCTATAGCTTTCCAAACTGGCTCCATAAAGTCAAATGCGATAAAAATTGCGATAATTCCCCCTAATGTTCCTGCGATAAAATAGAACATAGGTAAAGATCTTAGGAAACCCTTTTCGTCTATATATCCTTCTGGTATCGTATCACCATCCTCTTCTGAAATTAAATCATTGTTAAGATCTTCTGGATCATTTCTTCCAAGGAATTTGAATGTGTCACGAATCTTCCAATACGAATACACATACGGAAAGTAGATGATTTTGAATAAGTATAGGAAGAAGAGTCCAATTACTCTTAGAATGCTTAGAGGATGCCATTTTTTTCTGGTTTTTCTTTTTT
>JAUVZH010000036.1 GCA_030602675.1 Candidatus Heimdallarchaeota archaeon
AATTGATGTTAATCAAGAGAAAAATAGAGCGAAAATTCCTGCAGATATTGTTAGGAAATCAATAAAATCTGCACCTTCTTCTATAACATTGTTTGATCGTGAGGGAAAAGAGGTTACAAAATTAGAAAAGGACAACATCTGTTTTGACCCAGGATCTGCAGCTTTACAAGTACTAGATCCTGAAACAAATGAAATTCGTCTTGGCGTATCAAAAGATTTTATAAATTTTACAAAAGTTGTAGAACAATTGGAGTATATTCATGCTCAAAGCACAGCTATAATTTGTTCTGATGTTCCAGAAGTTGTAGCCGATAGATATCGTCTGTATTTAGCTTTAATTTATTCAAAGAAACCAGTTATTACAGGAACATTTGCCAAAGAGTCTTTTGAAATCATGAAGGATATGCTAGTCACTATTAGAGGTGGAGAAAAGGAATTAAGAAAGAAACCATTAGCAATTTTCGATGCATGTCCATCACCTCCTTTGAAATGGAGTGATTTGACTTGTCAAAGTATTATTGATGGAGCAAAATATGGCATTCCTTCTGAATTCGTTTCAATGCCAATGACCGGTGCGAACGCACCCGTTACTATTCTAGGAGCAATAGTTCAGCATGCTGCTGAAACATTAGCAGGTGTTGTTATTACACAATTGGTTTCACCGGGAGCATCAGTTATCTGGGGAGGTTCTCCAGCAGTTTTTGATATGAGAAAAGGAACAACCCCTATGGGTTCTATTGATACAATGATTTTAGATTTGGGTTATGTTGAAATTGGCAAATACCTGAATTTCCCGACACATGCTTATTTGGGTATGTCTGATGCTAAAATTCTAGATGCTCAAACAGGATTTGAAACAGGAATGGGAGCATTATTAGCTGGAATAAAAGGAGTCAATATGATTTCCGGAGCTGGTATGATCGATTTTGAAACAACTCAAAGTATTCAGAAAGTTGTCATTGATAATGAAATCTGCGGAATGGTTCACAAATTCATCAAAGGGATTACTCAAAGAGATGAGCCAATTGCAAAGCACTTGCTAAAAGAGTTTGACGAAAAAACTACTCATTTACTTGCACATGATCATACTTTGAAATGGTTTAAAGAAGAACAATTCATTCCAAGCACAATTATTGACCGTTCTACAAATGAAGAGTGGATAAGTAAAGGTCGCAAATCTATAGGTCAAAGAGCTAAGGAACGAGCTGAAAAACTAATCAAAAAATATCCTGGCGTTACATTAGATAAGGATATCATTAACGATTTAACAAAGATTATGAAATACAAAGATGTTGATTTCAAATCATTCTTAGAGCTTTAATTCAAACATTTGTATTATTAGCTTTATTACTGAAAAGGTTAAAAGGTAATTATATCTCCTAATGTGAAAGGATGTTTGCAAAGTGAATTCAACTGAGAGTACTTCATATGATGTTATTGTTGTAGGTAGTGGACCAGCAGGTTCTACAACAGCTCGATTCTTGGCACGAGAAGGTTTCAAAGTAAAAATACTCGAAGCAAAAAGTCATGTTGGTTTACCAGTCAGATGCGGTGAAGTTATTGGTAAGGAAACAATTAATGATATTTTAAAAATTGGTGTTCCTAAATTTGCTATGCGTTCCGAAATAACTGGTTTTCGAGTTTATAGTCCTTCACTTAAAGTTATTGATTATAAATTACCTTCTGGCGAGGGTTATGTTCTTGATCGAAGAGTGTTTGACAAAGGACTACTCGTTGGTGCAGTTGTCGAAGGGGCAGACATCCAATTAAACACAAAAGTTACCAGCATTAAAATCAATAAAAAAACTGGTGTAACAATAAAAGCAAATCAAAGAGGTAAGGAAATTACTGAAACAGCACCTGTGGTTGTTGGTGCTGATGGTATTTATAGTCAAGTGGCTCGAGATGCTTGTCTTGCGGAACCTATTGAACCCATTGATTTGGATACTTCAATTGGTTACGAAATGGTTGGTGTAGATATTGATGAACCAACAATGCTAGATTTGTACATGGGAAATGAAGTTGCTCCTAGAGGTTATGTTTGGATATTTCCTAAAGGAGAACACTGTGCAAATGTTGGCATAGGTGTTGGTGTCGGTTTTGCCAAGAAAAGTGTCAAAGAATATCTTGATGATTTCATTTTTAATAGTCTTGAAGGTAAGAGACGATTCAAAAACGCAAAAATTATTGAGGAAAGAATTGGAGCAATCCCTGTTGGCGGTTCACTTGAGAAATTAGCTACTGACAGAGTTTTACTTGTTGGTGATGCTGCAAGACAAGTAAACCCCTTAACTGGAGGAGGTATTGCTTATGGTATGGAAGCTGGGAAAATGATTAGTGATACACTAGTTGAAGCTTTTGAAAAGAGTGACTTGTCAGAGAGTTTCTTAAGGAAAAAATATGAGAAACTTTGGGACAATGCTTATGGAAAATCATTTAGCATGGGTTCAAAGGCAAGAAAGATATTAGATATACTAACAGATGAGCAAATGGAAAATATTATTGAAACTTTCGATGGAGAAGATTTGACAAAAGCTGTTAGGGGACGCTGGTCTCAAATTAAACTTGGTGCAAAATTAATGAAGAAAGATCCAACATTACTAAAACTACTTCGAGAGGTATTGTTCGACTAAAGTTATTTGTAAAAAAAAAGTTGATTTATATGAAAATTAGTTACTTACCAAAGAATATTATTGCTGTAAAAAGACAACTCGAAGGACAAGAAAAGTATGAATTTGATTTTTTACTAAGAGCAGTTAGAATAATCAATACTTTGGATGAACCAGTTCAGCTTGTTAAGTACATTTTTGAGTTGAAAACAAAAGGAGAATTAATGAAGAAGATTGTTTATTCTGGAGAAGTAATTAAAGCAAAAGCTGAAGACATACAAGGGTTAGTTGAGAGATTAGCATTAAAACAAGAAGATGAAATCCGTGAAACTGCACGACAGTATAATGCTTTATTATTTTTGGGTGAAAAGGACTTCTGGATACACGAAAAATTAGCATTAAATTCACTTGAGCCAGGACAAGAGACTGGTTTTCGATTAGAGCATTTTAGAACACTTGTAGAAAAACCACTTGATGAAATGATTTTCACAGTTGTTTACAAACAAACAGATGAAGCAAAAAGAGTGTCTATTAAAATCCCAATAAAAGAGTACAAAAACAAAAAGGAATACTTATTCCCATTGAAAGGTTCATGGCTTGTTTTTGGCAATTGGGATGATGTTTATAATCATCGAACAATGCATTCACAAGAATTTGCTATGGATCTTGTACAATTAAATGATAATCTGCAGTTTGAGCAAACACATGAAAAACCAAATGAAGAGTACAAATGCTACAATGAAGAAATTATAGCAATTGCTGATGGGGAAGTTGTAGATTGTTTCAATGGAATGCCAGAAAATCCAAGTGCAATTAAAATGATTAGCAACGAAGAAAAAAGGGAAATTATTGAGAAATCCGGATTTGTTCCATTAATCTCTGGAAATTACGCCATTATTAAACATGCTACAAATGAATATTCATTCTATGCTCATATTAAACTTGATTCCTTGAAAGTAAAAAAAGGTGACATTGTAAAACAAGGACAAATAATAGGGAAGCTTGGAAATTCAGGCAACTCAACAGGTCCACATCTACATTTTCAACTTATGGATAAACCTAGTGTTTTAACTGGACGAGGTTTACCCATTCACTTCACCAATCTCAAAAGCTTTTCTGGCGAGAAGATAAGTTTCATTGAGAATACATTATCAATTGTTCATACAGAATAAATTAAGAAACCCTACAAATGTAGGGATTTTTTTCTGTTTAATTACAAAAATTGCTTTAAATTATCATCATGATCAAGATCAGATTTTTTAGTACTTTTTAATCTGTCTTTAAACTTCTTGAATTGTTTTGCTGAAGAAGTTGTGGGGTCTCTAGAACCCTTCATGTAATAATCTACAATTTTTTTGATCAAGGATTGTCTTTGTGGATTTAAGCGATAAAAACGACCGGAATCATTATCATAAACTTCTAATAGCTCAGTATCAGCATCTTGTAGCATTTTAATGATCATACATATACCGACTAAACCTATCGTGGGTCTTTGATCTTTAGCTATAGATTCAACTTCAAACCTTGTATGCCATTTACCATCTGATAGAAGGTCCAAGACAGCAATCTTTGCAGGATCATTTGATACGAGATTGTAGATACGATTTGCGATAATTGAATTCATAAACTACCTACCTCTGTCGGAAGGTCAGGAGGGTTGATATCATCATCCATACTACTTTCTTCTAACAAACGTTTTATGAATGAAAGCTTCATGTTAGGTGGAACAACTACAACAAATTCCTTGCCTAAAGCTACAATATCACCGCCATAGGTTCTTACGTGTGATTTCAATTGTTGAATTGAGCGTTTTAATCGGATCATATCTAATCTTGCTAAATCCTTAACACCAAGAATAACTACATTACCTTTAGTAATAGTCTCACAGACCATATCAATATCTTGTAACCCACGTAATGTTAATGTAATAACTTCTTTCTTATCGTCTTCATATCTAAATTGATCTCTGGATCTTCTTCTGAATAGGAAAGCAGAAGTTCCTATCACAGTTCCTAAACCAACTAAACTTAATACTGTTAATAGTGCCAATGTCAAATCCTCCAACAATGTCAACGTAATATTAACAGAAACTTGCATTAAAAGGCAAAGAATATCAGTATATTACAAGGGAAATACATAGAAGAAAATGAGATTTTATATTAGTCAATTTGTGAAATGGCTTTTATTGGACAGCATTCAATGCATAAAGAGCAATCTGTACAACCATCACTGATGACCAATCGATCATTTTCTATAGCAAACAATCTTTCTGGACAAATTACTGCACATCCTAGACATAGTCCGCATAAGTCATCATCGATTTCTACAGGCATTTTTTAGCACCAGAAGTAAAAGTACATATGGAGATAATAAATCATTCGAAAAAGTAGCTAATCCCCTTTGTGAGATTTCACAGCTAACTTATTATAGATTGTTTTCCATTTTCTTGTTGAGGATTATTAATTTGAGTGTTCCTGATTGGGTTGTGACAAAACGAATAAGTGAGGTTTCTATACCACAAGAGCATTTTCAAATTGATATGAATGAATGGCCAAGAATTGCTCGAGAAAGAGCCAATAAGTTAATTCAAGGTCAACGTTGGTTCCCAGCTAGTGGTGCATTAAGAGCAAATTATGAAAGAGAAATTTATGAAGAATATGCTGGACATGGTTTGTTACGTTTTGCAGCTGCAGAAAACTCGAGAGTATTTGGTTGGCTCATTGAACAAGAAGGGGATTTATTTGAGTGGCGCTTTAAGAATGCAAAAACACTTCAGGAAAAAATTGCTATAGCTAAATACTTCTTTGGAGATAGCAAAGTTTTCGAACCAAAAGAAGTTTGGACAAAATTTGATATTAATCATAGCTATTTCAAGGATTTTAGAAGAAAGAACAAACGCATCGAAGCAATTGGTATTTATTTCGCTTGCATTCCAAAAATTGTTAGTTTTAGGTCTCTTTTGTTAAGAGATGGTTTGATAATAGGAACTATAGGTGATTTTGCTGGTGGATTGAAAATCGCTTTTGAAAGGTTATTACGCGATAGAATTAAAGAAGCAAGAGAAAAAATGGATCGAACTGTTAAAGGTGCTGTAAGAGAGCTTCAAGAAGAATTAGGTAAACAGATACATGCAGTTTCCTATGCTTCGGGCAAAGTCAACATCGAAGATTATGACTTGTTTAATCGTCAAGATATATTCCCACAATGTATGTTGGATTTATATAATGAAGTAATGGAGAAAGGGCATTTGGGTCATCAAGAAAGATTCCAATTAGGTCTATTTTTGAAACGATTAGGTATGTCTATTGATGAACAGCTTAGATTTTGGTATGAAAGAGCTGTTGATAATGTTGGTATAACTTATGAGCAGTTTGCTAGTAGCACTCCAGGTTACATTATTAGACACATGTATGGATTAGAAGGTGGAGAAACTGATTACGATGCTCCATCTTGCAGCAGAATTCAAGGAGAGTACTATTGCACCTTTTTACATCAATCAGTAGATGAAATTGATAAGAGTATAAGAAGAGAATTCAAAAATCCTTCTCGAAAATTAGAAGAGACAATTAGATTACTTGAAAGCAAAGTAATTGATAAGAAACCAAGTGAAGCATGTGCAGTAATGTTTAGTTTACGATACCGCAGAGGTGCAAAACCAATTAGACATCCAATAGGCTATTCTACATACGCTGCAAGGACTAAGGGTATTATTAGAAAAGATGAAGACCCACAACAGACAGGTAAAAAGAAGTAGATTACACGGAGAAAGACAAATTTGTCAAAGAATACCAATTCCAAAAACACGGAAAACAAGAAACTACCTATTGAGACTAAATTAGTACAACAATATTACAAAGAGGTCTTTGATCCTGGCGATTTGATTTCAATAATTGGGTTGTCAACTTTCTACCGTAGAGAGTTCGCTTTTTTGCTTGTAAATGATGTTTTCGTCAGAAATATTTCATTTAAATCGGCTAGTGATTTGGTCAATTATCTTGTTAGAAATCCGATAAAAAGAGCCTATGTTGGAGCAGTTTATGATGTTCCTCCAACAAAGAATGCTACCATTCAAAAAATTAAATGGGAATCCCGGGAATTTTGTTTTGATTTAGATCTAAATGATTATGATTTGGTAAGAATATGCGGATGCCAAGGTAAGGAGCAGTATTGTAATGTTTGCTGGTCCCTTGTACAAGATGCAGCTACTTTTTTGGATAGAACATTACGAGAGGATTTTGGTTTCAGAGATATCATATGGGTTTTTTCCGGCAGGAGAGGTTTTCATGGATGGGTAAGAGATAAAGAAGCAGGAATTCTCACTCAAGAACAGAGAAATAGCATGATTCAATATTTGACATTAATTAAGGATGAAAAGCGCACACAAGCTGTAGAAAAGGACTTGAAACATGTTTTGCCACTCAGAGATCGAATCATTGAGATGGTTGCTAAATCTTTTTTTCAAAAAGCAACTGAAAAGGAGCTTAGAGCTGAACCATTTAAATTTACCAAAAAGCAAATTGAACGTCTACAATATAATCTAAAAAACAGTTCCAGACCTTTTCATTATACGTATGATTCTATATTGGAGAATAAACAAGATCGTGATGCAATATTCACGCACATTATTACATATAGATACCCAAGAATTGATCGTAAAGTATCCATAGATATTCGTCGAATTTTGAAAATACCAGGAAGTGTACAAGATACTAATGGTAGAATTTGTTGCAAAGTAGATATTAAGAAAATCCACAAATTCTTTCCAGAAAATGCTCCTACAATTTGGGATTTATTATCTTGAGTTGTATCTCTAATTACCGTAAAAGTTCCTAGTAATTTCTGTTACTCTGCCAGTTTCATATTCTAAAGGATGAGTGTTTTGCTTTAACCATAAAGGTAAGAATTTTGATGTGTAGTTGTGACCAAATCTATAATCCAAGAAGATAATTAAGCCCCGATCATTGATTGAACGAACAGGTCGACCAGCAGCCTGACAAGCTCTACGAATAGCGGGAATTATATAACCATACTCTCTTCCCTTTTTGTAAAACTGTTCGTCTAAATAAGCAATTTGTGATTCAATTCTTGTTGTTGGTCTAGCATATGGAATCCCTACTATAATGCATGTGTTCATTTGCCCACCAGGGAAATCAGCTCCTTCTGAACTTCTTCCCCCAAGTACACCTAGCAGTGTTGCACCACCCTTAGATGATAACCTCTTGAATTCATTAACTAGTCGATCATTAGCTGTTGCAGTCATTTTTCTTGTTTCATAGAATAACGGTTTTTCCAGCAATCTTTCCAAACCAGCATCTAGTAAGCTATTCATAACAACATATGAAGCTGTAAAAATACCTGTATTTGCTGGAGTGTTGTTCGCAGCTTCGGCTATAACTTCACACATTTTTCTATAGTTTTCAGGTGTTCGATCACTAAGTTTTGTGCTCAGTTTATTGACAATGTATCCTTGTACATTACTTTCAGTGTAAGGTGAATCCAATACTTCTTTGACTAATGGTAAACTATCCATACCAACAATTTTTGAATAAGCATCAATGGGGTCTATTGTTCCAGAAATATGCACACTTTTGTATACATATTCAAACACTCTCTTTGTTGTGAACCTTGCATCTAATGAAACAACCTCATATTTTACACTCCGGCCTTCACCTCTAGTCTGGTAATTTGTTACTAAATGCAAGAATTCTGAACGGTTTTTTGTGACAATTAATTTGCGTAAGAATTGCCCGATACGATGAATATAGGATCGGGGTGGTTTATTTCGGGCTAAGTATTCTCTCTGTATTTTCATTCCTGCACTAATAAATTTGTCAGCATAATCAAGATCAACTGTCATATCTACTTCTCTAGACATTTTCATAAGAAGATCTTTAGCATCTATTTTTATCTCGATATCCATTCTTTGCTTTTTCTCTTCTAAATACTCTGCTAGAAACCTAACTAATCGCAAAAATTCGTGTTTGCTAAAAGCTTTCACTTCTTTCAAAGCTTGCCTTACAGAATAGAGACTTAACTGATCACTCGAGATATTTATGGATGTATCAATTATATTATGACATTCATCAACAATTAGCAGGATTTCATCCATCGCTCTAGAGACTTTATTCATAAAAACTTCGCGAATAGATGGATTGAAAATGTACTGATAGCTTGCTGCTATAACATCAACATCCTCAATTAATTTCAAAATTAATTCATAAGGGCAGATTCTACTTTCCTCACATAAATCATTAATCTCTGTACTTGAGGAAGGTACTGTTTTAAGCACTTTCAACGCATTTTTCATGTGAGGGAGAGTCTCAGACATGCGATTATGATATTCACACTTTCTTAATTTTTTTAATTGTCCACAAAGAACAGATGCTGTTGCTGCATCATCAGCATGCTTCTGAACCAATGGGTGTGGGCACATCTCCCTTCTTCCTCGTAAAGAAACTCCACTGATAGATGTTGTTTTTGCAATTTCCTTTAATTCAGTAATCACCCTATCAGCTTGTTTGTTAGTTCTACAAACATGAATAATCTGTAATTCTTTTTCACGTGCAATAGGAATACATGAAGTCAATGTGGCTACTGTTTTCCCTAAACCATTAGCTCCTTCAATAATGACATTATTACCGGATTTCAATGAAGAATAAGTAGTATAGATTAGCTTATCCTGGATAGGTCGTATTTTTTCATAAGGAAAAATATCAGTGATTTCTTTAGGGATTTTTATTGAAGCCATTCTATCATATTCCAATTACATTTGTTTTTTTGTTGATGTTTGTTCAACTCTACTAATTTTAATCTTTGTATTATCTTTAGGAATCTAATAAATGATACATAAAGAACATAGAGTTTAGGATTTTAAAACCAATCCAAAATCGATGGTTCTTGGTAAAGCGGGAAACCAAAATCCTCGAAAACCTTAGAAAGGTAATCAAATCTTGAAACGTAAAGAAAAATATTTGCTGCAATTTGTTCTCTGAAAGGTATACCTTGTATGTGTCTATTTTTAGCAAAGAAATGTTGAGAAACTTTTCGATAAGTGAAATGAGCATCCTTTGTTAAAACTAGAATACCAAGAAATTTATCACGAATCTTTTTAGAGCTTTTATGCCATTTGTCAGAAGATTCTTTTCTCAATGCTTCTTCCATAGCAAACTCAATTAAATAATCAATTATTTGCTTACAAAAATCAGATTCCTTTTTTCGAGTCACTTTTTGCCAGTTTTTTACTTCTACAATAACATGTAAGACTTCATTTCCGATTTTTCTTTGAGCTAAAATATCCATTCTCTTTCCACTTTTTAGAGAAACTTCTTCCTTTGTTCCAAAGTAGTGTTTCTCTAGAAATTCTGCGACTGATTTTTGTGCAATTTTCCAATCATTCGTTTTCAATGCCTACACTTCTGTAAATCTAAGGAAATTGCTTATACAATCTGTTTATGCAAAATGATTAGTGAATCTATTTTGCAGATATTTTTTCAAGAATTTTAGTTATGTTTCCATCTATTTTCTCAATATACTTCAAAGCATCATCTAATTCTGTAGATCTATATACTGCCATTACAGCTAGTCTTCTTTGTGGATCTTTAGGTAAAGGTTGAATTGTTATTTGGATAAACTCTTCAGGAAATTTCCCAGAACCAGATGCTAAAGTAATTCCGTGTGGATATAGTTCTTTACCACTAAAACTCAAGTTTGAAACATCTGAAATGTATAATTTGTTTATGAATTCTTTAACTGGTACTGGTGAAAAAACTTCGATTTTTGCGTTTATATCCATAAGTACTGTTGCTGTCATTGCTTCGTCACCTAGAACTTTCTCGTAAAAGTCATAAGCGTCTCTAAAAAGTGGTAAAACATTTTCACTAGGTTGTGCATCTATAACGAACCCTTTACTAGAGAAAACGATTAGTGATTGTGGATTTGTTTTAGGACGGAAAAGATATTCTTTTAATGGTCCTTTTGGTGTTGGAATTTGCCTTGTCTGCTTTGTATAATCTCTTCTTGCAGCAATATCTGCAACTGCTTCAGCATCAACATCTGGACCAACATGAATTAAATGTTTAAACACAACATGAGAACGTTCTACTCTGAATGACATTTTTACATTACTCCTATGCTATACTTAGTTCTACATCTCTATTTTGTTATTATAGAGATAAAATTTGCTATAATTAACTAATTTGCTTCAGCAATATCGCTTTCTTCTGTTTCTTCTACCTTTTCTTTTTCATCTTCATTTCCTATTTCAATCATTAATTTTCTTATGTAGAACATTCTTTGAATAGTGGTGATAAATGACAGTAATCCTACTAGTATAATTGCTAAAATTAGCGCTACATTAAACCAATGATAGAGAATGTTTCCAATGATCAAAATGATGAGTTTTTCTCTACGTTCCATAATGCCTATGCTTTCCACAGTTATTTGAGCAACACTTTCTCCTCTTGCTCGAGAGTAACTAGCGAATATCATACCTGCAAAGCAAAACAAACACCACGCACTAACTGGTATAACTGATATTCCAGACCAATACTGTTCTAGAGGTTCGAAAGTATAAACACCAATGGCTATTCCCATCAAAAAGCAAAATTCTGCAAATCTATCCATTACTGGATCTAATACTCTTCCAAATTTAGTAGTTTTTCCTGTGGCTCTTGCAACAGATCCATCAACAACATCAATGAAACCTGTAATAAACATTAATACAAAACCAACTAACCACCAAAATCTAAATTCACCAATACGACCATTAAATGAGTACATTACAGCTGATGCAATTGCGAATACTCCTGAGATCATTGTAATTGCATTAGGTGAAATCCCCATTTTACCAATTAAGTTTCCAATAGGTTGCATTAGTTTTTTGTAAGAAGATCTTGTTTTTAATTTAAAATTGCGCCATTTTGACATGTATAACCACTACATTTTGAAATATCTAATAGTATAAAATATCAGTCTTTAAAATGGTTTCTAATCTTATAACTTAACAAGTAGTAATAAGAAATTCGTGAAGAAATGATGTCCCCCGACGCACTAACACACTAGTATCATAGAGAAGAGTTGTTCTTTCTCAACTGTGTTCTCTCGAGGCGGGAGTGTGTTTATCACTTCTTCGGTTTGAAAGCAGCTTAATTGTGTTGGCGACTCGGGTTGACTATTTCCTCATCGCTAAGCTACAAGCTTACGCTAAGAAATGAGCCGTTTAAAGCCGTCGATATCCAATCAATGCTTTCATGCGAATCTAGTGTATGCCTGTCCTTGCTTCAACGGTCATTGCAAGAAGAATCCAGCTACCGTCAATCCTCTGGAAAGGCTTAACCTATCATCAATACTATATTATAACAAAAACACTATTAATTTTTTTATATAAATGAAAAAAAAGGGAGAAATTTTGTGGAAAAAAGCAAAAAACTAGCTTATTCTTGAGATGCTCCACAATTATTGCAAAAACTATCTCCAGGTTTAATCATTGAACCACAGTATGGACAAAATCCTTGATCTGGTAAAGATTTGTAGGTTTTAGCAATGTTTGCTTCATGCTCAGGTAATCCTGAAGAAGACACAGGTATTATAGCTATTGGTGGCTGACCCTTTACTTCTAAAACAAAAACATCACCAGTTTCTGGATCAAAGGAAGCTTTTAGTCTACCTTCAGTTCGTAAATCCACTAGTACTTCTTTTACTTCTTTTTCTTTCATATTTAGTTCGTTTGCTAATTGCTCAATACTAACTCGTTCATATGATTTTAGTGCCTCTAGCAGTTTTTCCCTGTTATATCTGTAGGTGAAAATGTTAGAAATTCCAGCAATTAAAATGATACCGCCAGGAATCAAGAGCCAATATGAACCAGGAATATCTCTTCCAAATCTTAATTGGAAAACTAAAGCAACAGCTCCCCATGTTGTTAGTGTTAAACCTATAATTAAAGTCCAAAGATTACCGTGACCAATTGATTTCTCAATGTAACTCATTTACTAAGCAACCTAATTATGTTCTATTTTTTATTGTTTAATCATTTGATTAAAAGGTATCTAATTAATTTTGAGTAGTTGGATTGACCGAAAACCTTGAAAAGCGTATGTGCTGAGAGGCACTGGTTTATATAGGCGTGTAATATTCGGTTATTGCCTTACTTTAAAAGCAAAAATCACAAAGTGTTTAACTTGACAAATTTATAGCAAGGAGATAATAGAAAAAATATGACAACTAGACAATCCTTTGATACAACAGTTC
>JAUVZH010000348.1 GCA_030602675.1 Candidatus Heimdallarchaeota archaeon
CCATTCTTAGCTACTTTTAGCCTCTTTTCACTAATCTTTATTTTTTCTTTTTATCTTGTATTTTACAGAAAATATTATATAATACTCACCTAGATTTTTTGTTGGTGAAATTAAAATGTGGGATAACGTTCACTAAAATAAAAATAGGAATACAACTATTCTATATTAGGTTTAATCCCACTTCAACAGTAATTCTTTTGGATAAGATAAATGAAGTTAATCAAGTGCAAATGAATTATTTACAATTAGAAATTTTGAGGTGTTTCAATTGACAAACGAAGAAAGAAAAAAAGTGACAATTGGTAGAGCTGCTGGTTTTAGAGACTTCTATCCAGAGGAATTTGACAAAGTGAATTTCGTTTTACAAACAATGAGACGTGTTTCTCAAGAATTTGGTTATGTTGAATATGAAACTCCAGCAGTAGAGCTGCTTAAATTATATGAAATAAAATCTGGCACTGCGCTCGTTGGTGAAACCTTCAAAATTCAAAGTAGAAGTGGTCAAAAGTTAGTTCTCATACCTGAACTAACACCAAGTCTTACTCGATTGCTTGCAGAACGACAACAGAATTACACTAAACCAATTCGTTGGTTTTCAATACCAAGATGTTATCGTGATGAAACACTGCAAAGAGGAAGAGTAAAAGAGTTTTGGCAGTATAATTGTGATATACTTGGAATGGATGATATTTATGCAGATGCTGAAATAATTACTATTCTCATAAAAATCATTGTTGAATGTGGTTTAACGAAAAATCAATTTATAGTTCGTATAAATGATCGCAGTTTCATGCAACGATATATGGAATCCATTGGAGTGACAAACTTTCAATCAGTTATTCGTGTTTTTGATAAAAAAGATAAGCTATTGCAAGAACTAATTCAAAAAGAGCTAAAAGGTAAATTTCCAGATGAGGAGGCAACAGATATAGCCCTTAAAATTAGACAAGTGAAGAAACTTGATGATAGCATTTTTGAGATAATTCCTCAAAATGAGGTAACTAAAAAGATTATTGCTAATTATCAGTCTCTCCGCAAAGAATCGTTTAAGATTGCATTACTAGCTCTAAAGGTGAAAGAAGAACAAATAGAACTTCTTTATGAACTTTCTGAGTTAAAAGACACACCAAGTAATTTCCTAAGTAACATTGAAAAATTATATCAAGGTGATGAACTTGATGCCATGCTGAAGAATCTTAGAGAACTTACAAAACTATTGGAAAGTTTTGGTGTAATTGATTATGTTCTCTATGATGGAAGCTTAGCACGTGGTTTGGATTACTATACTGGAATAATTTACGAAGCTTGGAGTCGAGAAGGCGTGCTACCAAGAGCAATAGCTGGCGGAGGTCGATACGCAGATTTAGTTGCTGTTTTTGGTGGGCAACCATTAACAGGAACAGGTTTTGGTTTCGGTGAAACAGTTCTAATGGAACTTATGGATGAATTTGGTGTTGAATATCCAGAAGTGAATGCATGTGATATTTACATTGCAACAATCCAACTTGAAGACTATTCCAAGGTAATAGAAATATCAGATAAACTGCGAGCGAAAGGAATGAATACAATACTCAATCCATTCAAATGGAAAATAAAAAGACACTTTGAAAATGCTGAGAAACAAGGAGTAGAGTGGATGTTGCTAATTGGAAAGAAGGACTTAGCGAATGAAGCAGTAACTCTAAGAAATATAATTACTGGAGACCAAGAAACGATTCCAATCAAGAAAGTAGTTTCCACCCTTCTAAAGCGTATAAACAAGAAATAATATTTTAGGTTAACACCCTAATCTATCTTCTTTTATTTAAAAGATTAATTAGAGAGAAAGTACGATTTAATGTTACCAAGATTATTAGTCAAAGTTGTAGATGCTTCTTACTACAGACTATGGGGTGAAAAATTGGTTAATTTACGAACTGAAAATATCCGATGTATACTGTGCAACAAACAGCTAAGCTTTTTCTTGAATAGTAATAATGAACTATTCATCTGTTCAGTATGTCAAGCCTATTTCTGCCCTGAATGTTTGGATGCAATTAAGAACTACCGACTTTGTCCAGCTGCAAGATTATTGGGAGTCAATGAACACGAACTAAAATTCCTAAAAATGCTTCCATCGAGACCAATCGAAACAACAGGACAAATTGTCCAAAACAATCAAAGTGAAACTGTAAAAATTCTACCTAGGAAAACAGTCAAGATTTTGGATACGAAAGAGAAAACAGATGAAAAGTAAAGAAATGGTAACAGAGGACTAGGAACGTGCGGATTAACCCTTTTATAACAACAGAAGCTGGAGATATTCCATTAAAAAATCATAATGCTATAAAGACGAAAGATAAACTACGATTGATAATTGCACCTCAGGATCTTAATGATGAAAAATTAAATGTAAAATCTGTAGAAGTTCTTAATCCTTTAGAGAGAAGAGTTGTTACTGGTAAATTACCAGAAATGAATCTTTCTAAGCTAGTATATTTTGATGTAATTGTTCCAGATAATTGGATAAATGGTAACTACACTGCGATTGTTTTAGATACAAGTAATCGAGTGGTTTGCAAATGCTACTTCACTCTTTATGTTAATGATTCCTTACAGACATACATTACTGAAAGAACATTAACCCCTAAATGGAGAATACACTATCGACTGAAAGTTAAGAATCCAACTACCAAACCAATTGGGAATTTCTCTGCTTTTGTAGCATTACCAATTACAATTGCCCCACAACAGATAACAAAAGAGTTAGTTATACGACCCGAGAATCAGAAAATATCTACAGATGTAGAAGGAAACAAATGGACACATTTTGAGTTAAAAGTAATCAAACCGCTAGAAGAAAAAGAAATGGGATTCTCAGCTCTTGTTGAATGTCGACCACTTTTATTCTCAAAAGAAAGTACTAAGAATTATAAAACAAATCCTTACAGCAAGAAATTTCTGAAAAAATACTTGGATCCTGAACCACATATAGAAAGTAATCATCCAGAAATAAGAGAAATGGCTTTAAAAATCTCAAACAATGATCCAATAGCTTTTGCAAAGAAAGCAGCAAATCTTGTTAATCGTACAATAAAATACCAAATACAACCAGGAGAATATGGTGCTGCTTTTGCTGTAGAAAAAGGAGTAGGGGATTGCACAGAGTTTGCTGCACTATTTGTAGCCCTTTGCAGAGCAGCTGGTATTCCAGCGCGAACGAATACAGGATTTACATTAGCACAGCATTGGGAAAGGCATGCTACAGCTGAATTTCTTGTTGGTGGAAGATGGATACCTATAGATGTTACTGGGCATAGTGGAAGTGATTTATTTATTGGTATTTTACCAACAAATATTATTGTTACTCGAGGGAATTGGATGGGTGATACATTAGCTAAGGAAGTCTCATATAGATATCAAATTATTGAGCAAACACAAAAACTTGATGTAAACATTGAATGGAAAATTAATTTCGAATATGATACTACTGTTAAACGAACACCCAAAGAATCAACACCAGATGTTAAAACAATTAAAATTCTTGAACCAAAAATCTTTGATACTTCGAAAATAAAAATCCTAAATGAAGAATCAATTGAAAAGAGATTAACGAGGGATAAGCAAGACAGAATACCCCTACAAAAAGAAACTATTAGGTTAAAGAAGTCTGACATTGTAAAAATACAAAACAAGCGGACACGCAAAGCAATAACCATCGATATAACATATACACATCTAGATAAAGCTGGTCACATACAAAATAAAACTCTAATAATTCAGACT
>JAUVZH010000167.1 GCA_030602675.1 Candidatus Heimdallarchaeota archaeon
CTCAGAAACCGCAATCCTTCGCCATATAAGATCTACTAAAACTGCTAAAACAATTGGTACCAGTAATACCACAGATAAACGACTATAAGAATTCATATCTGGTTGTTGCCAAAACAATAGTAAACCTAATCCTCCAAAACTTATCGAGAATACTGCTAATGATAACATCAATGGTGCTGCTGTCCCCTCTTCAACGTGTAAAGGACCAGCAACATGATCAGGCGTTTGAATGCCTAACTCGTGACCAGCTGGTATATCCTTGTCTAGACTCACATCCTTGTCGATTGATATGTCTTTATCCACAGAGATGTCCTTATCAATGGAGATATCTTTGTCGATAGAAATATCTTTGTCTATTGATATATCCTTATCTATGGATAAATCAACATCATGATCAACATCTTGAGATAGACTATGACCAGCACTCATGCCCATGGTTACAAATACAACAGCAAAAACGATTAACCCAAAAATAAAGAACCCAATACAGAAACCTTTCAGCCATATTTCCCATGCTAGTAAATCGGCATTGATTGAGATTTTCTCAAGTATTGAGCCAAAAAATGTCAATTTTAATTTTTACCTCCGGAGTTAATTTTCATTTTATTCCTTCTATCATTATTTGTTGTAATTTTATGTTAGTTAAATAATTGAAGATGGGAGAGCTATTCTCCCATGATTCTCTCAAATGAGAGTCATGAATTTTGACTAGAAAATTCATGCAGCTATTTTTTCTCAACTTTCTTTGCAGCAGGTAGTTGTTTCTTATCTTTTGTATTTGCTTTTGTTGTTACTGTTTCAGTTATTTCTTTTGAGAAATTAAGACTTCTACCAGTGATCTCTGGAAGAACAGTTAGGAATGGTATGATTGATTCTGCTAAACTTGAAAATGCTTGCTGTCCATCTCCCATAACAAACATCTTGTCTACACTTAGCTGCTTGTAGATCTCTGGGAGCATTTCTATTATTTTAAGTTGGAAGAATTTCGGATCAGCTTGAGATAATGATTGAACTTGTTCTAGAATACCATCAGCTTCAGCTATAAGAGCCTCTTTTATTGCTGCTGCTTCACCTTGAGCTTTTGCAATTAGTTGAGCTCGTTCACCATCAGCTATTCTTTTCATTCTTTCATATTCTGCATCTGCTTCAATTGTTACTTTCTTTCGTAAAGTATCAGCTTCAATTTCAGTTCTATTCATTTCAAGTTTTTGAATCTGAATTTCTCTGTTTTTAGATTCTTTTTGTATTACCAATTGTACCGATTGTTCTTGAACGCCTGTTTTTCTTGCAACTTCTAGATCTCTTAGTCTGGTAACTTCTTCCATACTAGCTCTTCTTAGTTTTGCAGTTTCTTCTTCGTTTATTTGTTTAGTAGCTTCCATGTTTGATTTGAGTGTTGCATTCAACACTTCAACATCTCTAATTTCAACAGAAATGACAACGATACCCATATCAGCTAATAAATCATGCAGCTCTTTTGATACAGCAGAAATGATTTCACTTCTTTCTCTAATAATTGCTTCTAAAGGCATATTTGCACATGTTGTACGAATTATACTTTCAGCTGCGTTTTTAATGATTGCTTCAATGTAATCGGTTTCTCTTTCATTCCATGATACAGCAGTAAAGGCTACATCAGGTTTAATGACTTTCCAAAAGACAAACGCATTTACAGCTACGTCTTGAAACTCTCTGGAAAGGACTTTTTCTCTTGCCTCTAGAAATGTTTGTTGAGTGGTTGTTGGTATAACCACAATTTCATCTATTATGGGCATAAGAAAACATCTGCCACCTTTCCCAGCTGACTTTATTTTTCCGTTTCTGAATCTGATCACATACTCATTGGTCTTAAATTTCCTGTATCTGCTAATTAAGAATATCAGAAACAATAACCCCAATGCACATACTCCTGCTATTACTAATCCAATTGTTGTTGCTGTTATTGCCATCTTATTTCTTTTATCCCCTCATAATTTACTAAGGATTGAATAAACTGTAAAAGTCTTTGTTTTTCAAGTCCTTGATAGGAAAAGACGAATTTTCATTTAGAGCTTTTACTTGTATAAAATAGAAACGTATAAGTATATAAAGGTAAATAAAACAATTGTTTCATTAATCAAAAAATATCTAACATAATAACCGTTCTTGTACTTAATTTGCTTTTTTCTTATACAGAAATCTATTATCCTCTCCAGCTCCAAATTAAAAAATAGAAGAAAAAAGAGAATGATACTTTCATTCTCTAATAAGTGAAACTAATATCTAAAGTTGCACCACTGTCGTAGATAACCGTTAAAGTATATTGACCGCCTGGAGTGAAATTACCTGCGAAAGTTAAAACAATAGTTACTGTATCTCCTTGATTAATTACATAAGGAAATGTTATTGCATCAGTGCCAATGTGAGCTGCTGTTGGATTGTATGTATCAGTTTCATTTGTTAGTTCAAAACCTTCCAAGTTTGCAATATTTGCTGCATCTTGACCAATATTCTCTAATTCAATTTCATATTGATCAGTTGTGCCTGTAACTTTTCCATAATCTGTAGTAACTAATTCAGGATTTCCAGTAAGTAATGGAACCACGACGAAATAAACAATTGCTGCTGCAGTTACAGTCAAAGCAATCAATAGAATAGTTGCAATAACAGGTGAAACTGCTTTCTTTCTTCTTAGGATCATTTTTCCGAGTGACATTATTTTATCAACCATCCGTTTTTTCTTAAATTTCCTTTATTCTTAAAATTTGATCATTACAATTTCAAGCTCTAAGTGTCCTGAACGAATCTCAGCCTAAACACTTTTTTGCCTTTTTAATAAAGATACGAACCTAATTTAAAGAATTTTGTTATGGCAATTAGCTTAAAGGTTATTTTTTGGATAGAAACCTCAAATTTATTTATTATTTTTGTAATTATCTCATAACTACAACAAATTAGTATCTGATTGTAATTCAATCATTTATGTTACATTGAAAAGTAATAAATACTCCATATGCAGAATAAGTAGCATATGAAAGTTATTAATGTCGATTCATTATACTTTTATTAACATCGGAGTAAATTTAAGATGGATTTTACAGATCAGTATGACCCAAAACTAGTTGGTATGATAGTTTCATCATTTGGTGATAGTGGACCAAATACCGTTTTCAATAATACAGATTTAGCTGAAGATGAAGCAATGATTCTAGCTATAAAGGGAATGACTGTTATTGGTTTGGATAATCCTTTGGATGTTATTGAGAATATTGATGATGAAGAGGAAAGAAGATCAATAATCCAGCAATTTGGTCCTTTTCCAATAAAAGATAGAGAGACCTTAAGAGCATTAGCAATTTCCTTTGTAGTAAAAGCCGAGGAATCAACTGACCATCGTATTAGAACATTCGGTCGTTTTTGTGTTCTATTTCTCATATATAATATTGAACACACAAGATTAATTTTGGATTCATATGGCTTAATTGAACCATATTTCAATATTATATCTCGAGATATTAATTATGATAAAGATCTCAAATCTTCGAGTCTAAACAATGTATATAAGAAAATGAACATGCTCTTTCAAGGAGTGCTTCCAAGAGTTTTCACTATAACAGATAAAGGTGTCGTTAAGGAATTAATTGGAAAAGAAATCATGCATAGAGATGTTTTTCTCATAGCTGATAAGAAGAAGAAAAAACTTCATATTATGTTAGCTGATCCTGAAATGACTGTTTGGAGAAAACATGAAATTAATCGTGCAGCTTCAAGTCTTAATTCGCATCTCTACAGAAAGAAATTAGTTGCAGTAACAGTCACTGAATTAGAAGAAATTTCTATTCTGCTTAAACGTTACAATCTCTCTGTGGAAGGCATTTCACAAGCTTAAATTCCAAGTATTCTTGTCATTTTAGTGTTTACTAGCGGATATGTTAGTAATGGTAATTTGTAGCTCACTTGATTAGACGTTGTGTTAAAGTCTTGATAGAGTATAACTTCTAGGCTAAACGAGTCTATCGTAGTTCCTGATCTAAACTCTATTTCATCTTTAAGATCAGATTCTATTGTATCGTTTAGTGTTTTAGTCGATAAAATCCTAATCCTAATATCTACAGTAAACTCAAATATCCCACCACTAATTATCACATCTAGTTCCTCTGGAGGATAAAGAACACCGTCTAAAGGTTGTAACAGCTCATTTGCAACATCATTCGTTATTTTCTGGTACCGCCACTTCCGCCCTATTTGAATTGTTGTTTGTATAATTGGAAAAGCAACGACAAGCAACACAAGTACAAAAGCAATGATTTGCGTTCTTATAGCTCGTTTTGCTTTTACTTTCTTAATTTCTTGAGGGGGTTCTACTTTGCGAATCCAAAAGACTATCATACATCCCAAATGCACACAAACTACATTTGTTGCGAATAGTACCAAACTACCTAAAGCTATTCTCCATTCAAACATCCCTAATGCAATACCCACATTAACAGTTACTGGTAATAATGCTGCAGCAGCAGCTACACCCACAAGAGCCAAAGAAGTACCACTCACAAAACAAATCCCTGCTGTTAAGCCAGACACTATCGCAATAATTAGATTAACGATATTTGGTTCCCCTCTTGCAATAATAAATGCGCTAGGTTCATTTAATGAAAAATGATAGATTAATCCTATAATAAAACCAATGAACATTGAAATCAGTATACCAGAACCCTCTGCAATACTCCCTTCCTTCAGAATTTTTTGATTTGAAGTTACTGCACCAAAAGCAAAAGCAACAATCGGACCCATTAATGGAGCAATAATCATAGAAGCTATTAAAGTAACATTATCATTTCCTATCAAACCCATTCCTGCAAGAATAGAAGAGAGAATAGTCAGTGATATGAAATTAAAATTAAATTTAGTTAATGAAGAAACATTTTCCTCAAGTTCCTCAATTGATATCCTTCTCAAAAATTTATCTTGTTTTCGAGGTCTAATATGAGGGATAGTTGCATCAATATCTGAAATCGAAATTCTTCCTTTAACCCTACCAATTCCCAAATCAATTAGATGGTCCATAACATAACCAGTTCTATTCGGAGCAACAGTTATCAAAATTAAGCTGAAATCACTTCCTTTGACATGTGTGATTTGAGAAGGCGAAACTACTTCATTTAAGCTTTTAACAATATCATTTCCTTCTGCAGCAGGAACTGTTACTTGGATTTGTTTCATTTGTTAGCACCAAAGGGTTAAATCCATTATTTGAAGATGGTTTCCTATCTTTTTACTTTTTGGGTGTTTTTAATTCGTAATTTCAATTTTTAACGTTACTTATTCACGAAATAATTTTATTCTATTTTTGTCAAAGTAATGTTGGATAAGGAAGAGTGGAAACTTTGAGCAAAATTAGATTTCCAATGATAATTACTTGCTTTGTTACAAAACCAAAGAGAATTCACTCTCTCTTTGAAAAACTTTTACGAGAAACTGGGTACATAAGAATTGGTGAAAATGCTTACGTTCATGTGGGAGGTGAACAATTGACAGCTGTAATAACTTTTGGAAGAACATATTTGCCTGAAATCGATACTGTAAAAGATTGTTTAACTCTTTACTTATCAGATGCTGATCATGCAATTAACATTGAACTATGTGATGAACTTAATAAGATTCTTTCAAATGAAGTAGGTATTGTAGGCATGCTCGATTAGATAATCCATTGATATTTGTTAATCATAGAAATAATTATACATCATCATACTCTTGGATTTTTTATTGATTATTATGCCCTATGATAATTGCGAATCTCTTTACAAGTGTAAAGCTTGTCCAGTAACTGTTGCTGATAAAAATGAAGGAGCTTTACCAATCACTAAAGATAAAGGTGATATCTGGTTTTGCACCTCTTGTTTTTATTGTGAAGATGTCTGTCCAGATTATTCACCTAGACAGTATGCGATTGATCGTAGAAGAACTGAAGACCAGCAATCCAGTAGAATGCTTGAGCCAATTGATAAATTGAAAAAACAAGGGCAGTTATTTGATATTAACAAGTCAATAAATGATATCAGAACTGATAATGAGTTGCCCATCCTTCCACCTCCTAATTCCAACGAAGTTGCGTTTCTAATTGATGAGATTATGGGCTTAGAAACGAGTAAAAAACCTTTAACTCAAGATATTGCGGATGGAAATCAATCAAAGAAGATTGCTCTTTTCTTAGGATGTCTCATACCTTATAGAGTACTAGATTATGAACTATCAGCTCGGAGGTTGCTTACAAAATTATCTGTTGAC
>JAUVZH010000433.1 GCA_030602675.1 Candidatus Heimdallarchaeota archaeon
ACAACATTAGATATTATTTCTTTAATGACATCAATAGGATCATAGCATCAGTGGATGGTAAAACATTCAATGTTTTAAATGATAATGATGCATCATGGAAGGTGTATGATTATGGTAGAAATTTCCGTGGCGAGATTCTTCATATAGCCAATTCAGACACATGGCAAATAAAGAATTCAAATGAAGATATTATTGCATTGCGTGATCCTAAAGATGGAAGAGCAGCATTACAAACTGCGAGGCAATTTACTATGATAGATTCTAATGACCCAGATAAAATCCTATTCCGAATTATCCGGAAAGGTGGCTTCAGGTTAGAAATACTATCTGCTGATACTGATCCACACATAGCATGGGGAACAGTCGTTGCTATTCACAGAAGATATTATGTTTGAATGAAATCAAACTCTTTCAGAATATCTCCCTCTTGATGCAATTTCTAGAATTTTGCTTTCAATTACTTCTGAATGAGGTGATGTTGTTTTGTATCCTTCAATGACAGCTTTCCATGCTTTCTGAAAGAGATTTGGATGTGTATTTTGAAGTGCCCTTTCTAACAGGTACATATCAATTCCAAAATCCTCAATTCTATCAGATATGTAACCTAATCCAAAATCAATAAATGCGATTTGATTTTCTTTCTCCAATTTAATAATATTTGAAGTTGTTAGATCACCATGTATAATGTTTTTGCAATGCAACTTGCCGATATTAATACCAATTTGCGTACAATAATCATCTCGATATTTATTGTCTAATTTTGGTAAAAGTGTCTTTAGAATTTCCCCTTTGATATATTCCATAACAATGGTTGTGTTTTCTATATCTATCTCATAGATAATTGGTACTCTTACACCTGCATCTTTTGCTTTTGCAAGAAGTCGTGCTTCGTATATTGTCCGTTGTTTACGAAAATGGAAATCCAATTCCTTTATTCGATATTTTTTTGGGATTCTGATTTTATACAAAGCAGGATATTCTAACCATTTCTTGTAAAAAAGTTTTGATTCAGCTCCTCGGAAATCTGCTTTAGACAATATTTACACCACAATCAATGAAAATAATTCAACCATGAAATAAAAAATTAGTGTGTGAAATTAAGTGCAATGTTTTTGCATTCAATTACTGAAGGTAGTTTAATTAAAATAGAAATACAATTACTTACTACCCTTAGTTTTAAATTCAGTATAACTACACTTTCCACAAGTTCTTCGATCTTTATGTTCTGCTAGAAATGATCCTTTACACCTTGGACATTCCTTTCTGAGTTTCTTTATACCTGATTTCTCAACTTTGTAATAAGTCCATACTTCTTGATTCTTCTCTTTTGGCATTTCTGTCATCCTCTAATTTATATCTTTACTCTTCCTGTGGTGGTGGTGGTGAATTTCTTTTGATTAAAAATTCAGGTTCAACACGCTTCAAGTTTTCAACAGACTTGTAAGCATGTGCGATTCCTTTGCTTCTTTTAATCCCAGTCTCTTGATGAATTCCTTTAATTATAACTAAGTTTTCATCATAATTTATCAGTGCTGCTATTTTGGATTTAACTTCTAACCTTTTTGGGGTTTCTGCATCAGATTCCAGTGTGAAGATAACTTCCAATCTGTCAAGCAGCTTATTGGTATTTTTTTCCAAGATCTTAATCTTCATTTTGCTCAACCTTCATTCGTTCGATGAGTTTCTTAAATTTGAATTTTACGTTTGCTGTTACTTTTATTAATACTATTCCTTGATGAGGTTGTCCATAAACAACATAAGAGTTGTCTGGAACCTCTAAGGTTGTTGGCAATACTAGCAAATCTTCTTCACCTTCAATTAAAAGAACTATTGGTTCTTTTGGTTTTTTGGCTTCAAGAAGATGTAGTTGTTGATTTATTGCCTTCTTTATTTTTTTCCAAGTTTTGATGCTTATTATCGCTGGAGGATTCTTACTCTTTATTACTTTTGCGTTATGAATTGAGATTTGCTTGTAAGGTTTCCTAAGATTTTTTCCATCGATTATTGAGATATCTGGAATTAGATTATGCTTCAATGCATCTTCAACACAGTAATCACCAACCAAAACAACTAATGGTGGTTTATCAGCATTAATGCGCTTGATTAATTCTAATATTGGCGTTTTTGTGATTAGTTCTCCTAAAGGTTTAGCCAATTCTTCACGCATATCAATAGGAAGATGTAAATCATTACTGTAAGTTAAAAATTTATTATCATTCATAATTTTGTCAACCAATAAGAAAAATAACCTCTAATATACATTACCTAACTCTTAATGCATAAACACCTGGTTTTTTAATATTTAATTTCTTAGCAATATCAGAATTTTCAGGATCTATTATGTGGACTTCTCCTGAATAGTCTTTAGAGAAATTGTGAGTTTTGCAATTTGGACATTGGTTGCCTTCTTCAATAATTCTGTGGCATGTTTTACAAGCTTTTGCCATTTTTTACACCATATTTTCTTCTTGTTTTTTTCTAATTCCTTCTCAAGGTTTTCTTGCTGGGAGTTTTTTTCTTCTCAGCTGCGGGTTTCTTAGCTGCTGTGGTTTTCTTTGTTGTTGTCTTTTTAGCGGTTGCTTTCTTTTTAGCTACTGGTTTCTTTTTAGCTACTGGTTTCTTGTCTGTTGTAGTTTTCTTTTCTGCTGCTTTTTTGTCTGCTGCTGGTTTCTTTGTGGTTTTTGCTTTATCGGTTTTCTTAGCTGGTTTCTTCTCAGCTTTTTTACTTATTTTCTTCCATTCTTCAACCCAACTTTCTGTACAGTCAAAAACTTTAGGATTAAACATTTCTTTCACTCTGTCTCTTTTGTCCACTCTTGGCTGTAACCCCCTGCATGCTTTGTATATTCTATAGCTGACTTCACAGTTT
>JAUVZH010000060.1 GCA_030602675.1 Candidatus Heimdallarchaeota archaeon
ACAAAAAATACCTATGCATGTGATGAGTACATAGAAAGAAAAACACATTGGTACAGAAAAAAATTGGAAGCATTTCTGGATGAGAATAGACGAATAACAGAAACAGAAGATGGATTGAAGATAAGCTATCATTGCGCAAACGAGGAATGCAACGCAGAATTATCAGTATTAGGTGGAGAATTCATCGCTAAATTAGGAAGTTCAGTAGTACGGTGCGAGGAGTGCGACTCATTTTATAAAACACTTTACAATTATAAAAAGAATGCATTCTTTGTCCATTATAATACAGAAAAAGGAAAAGAATACAAAAGAAATTTTGTAAGAATAACGAAAGAAATAGAACCAGAAGGTTTGTATTCCAGCGATAGACACGGAATAGTTCTTCATGATTTACGAGAAAGCAACTTAAATTTTAGAACAAGAACATTAACGGTGAATAATTGGGTTGGGAAATTAAGAGAAATAAATTACATCGTTGCAAAAAGAAAAGAAGATTTTGAATACCTAGAAGATATATTGCCAGCAAAAGGTTATGATGAGATAGATATCATACTTGGGGTGGATAAACTAGTCAGCCCACCACCTATAAAGCAACAAGTTGGATTGTTGAGGTTATTAAGAAAAACATTGATTGCGAATAAAGATTTTTGTTTACCGATGCTGAGAAACAGGATAACAATAATCGAACAAGTACATGAACTATATGGTTTTGAAAAGGAAATATTGGTAAGAGGAGCGAAAAAAACCATTGAACTAATAATGAAAGAAGTAAAAGAAAAAAAATGGATTACCCCTAAGGAATGGAATAATTTCGAGATGAGAGCAGGGAAGGCTATGTGGGGAGTAATTGAAGCATATCTAGGAATATCATTTCCAGGGAGAGGGAAAAGCAGACTAGTAAATGATCCATCATTACCACGTCGAAGATTTTACGCATATTCAGAAATTGATACACTAATAAATGGAATTTTTGGCATAGAAGGAGAATTTGTTAAAGAGTATTGTAAGGAGATAGGATTATGTTGGGATGGGTTACCAGGATTATGCCATGAAAAAACAAGGGGAGGAATATTTGGATTCCACTTAGATATGAAAGAACCAGATAAGATACTACCAATACCAAATTTGCTGGAAGCAATAAAAGAGGAAAGAATAGATCCAAAGGAAGTGCCATACTATAGAGGAAGAAACAGGGAGAAAATATACTATGCAAAAAGGGAAACAGAATTAGAGGAACAGATAAAGGAAGTAGTTGAGGAAATGCAGAGAAGGATGGTAAATGGAAAAAAAGGAAAACATGTGATAAGGGAATACTATTGGAAAGGAAAACAATGGTTAAAAGATTTCCAAAGGAGAAGTAATTACTTCGAGGTAAAACATCATGGAATAGAATACCAACCATGGATAATAATAGAAGAAAAAGTATGGGGGATGATGGGGAAGGAAGAAAAAAATAAGCTAATCAGTTTTCTAAAACAAGAACATCAGAAAACGAAATTTAAACCACTAACAATAATGGAAGTAAATTAAAAATAAATGGAAGAAGAGAAGAATGGGATTAGTAGAAGAACTCCGAAAACTAGCAAAAACAACAAAAGAAAACCCAAGTAAAGGAGTTGCAGAGCAAATAAGAAAGATAGTGGAAAATGAAGGAGAAGTAAATTATAAAATAATAATGCTGCTAGTAAAAGAAAAAATGGAAAGAGGATATACAAAAGAATATTCACTAGCTGAACTGCAAGAAAAACTACCATGGAAAAAAAGTAGGCTAATAGAGAAACTGCAAAAAGTGATGAGGGAAGGAGTACTAAAGCATGAAAAAAGAAGATACAAACTAAACAAAGAAAATGAACTAGTAAAAAGGATATGGAATTATTACAATAAAACAGGTTATAAAGAAAAAGGGAAGGTAAATGAAATATGGAAACTGATACAAAAAAAGAATGAACTTGAACAGAAGTTAACAGAGAAAACAGGGGAAGAAGGAAAATACAGAAAAGCATCAGAAAGAGAAGATGAAGAGTATCAAGAGAAAATAAAAAATGGAATTATAGATAGCCATGAACCAGTAGAAGAAACAGAAGAATTTCTAAAGAAAAATATCGAAAAAACACTAGGATATGTAATAAAAGAGGAGTAGAAAAGTGGTGGGCGATCCCGGATTTGAACCAGGGATTTCCTCCACTATGCCAACCAAACCCTCGAGTTTGCTTGTCGTCAAGGAAGCATCATACCAGGCTAGATCAACCGCCCAATTCGTAAGAAATTTCCTCTCTTTTTTTCTTTTTGAATCTTTCGTTTATTCAAGTATATGTTTTTTATCAAGATTTTTGGTTTAACTCATTACTACTGCTTTTTCTACTGTTACAAATTAAAATCTCATAGTGTCAGATTTGAATGGTTCGTAGCTTATGAAATCTGCATGATGAACAATTATTCCTTCTATTGTTCTCTTTCCTAGATCTCCTTCCTTTGAATGAGTTGCTATCATATGACTGACTTCATCTGGTACACCAAATCTCATGGCTAAACCTACTCCTGTAAATGGATGTCTCAACAGTTTCCCTGTTTTTCCTACAACTGCTTTTCCATCTTCTAATACATATTCCAGTAATTTTCCAACATCAATCAATATTGCTCCAGCAATAAGATAATCCATTTTAATTGGAAGTTTTTCTCCAAAGAATTTCTGCATTACTTTTGCTGATTCTACAGCAATATGTACAACTGCTTGTTTGTGCTCCATAAAAGTAACTTTGCAATCCTTAATCAGTAATGTGAAAGGTATTTTTTGTAAATCTTCTGCACTTAAGACACTTTGTTCAAGTGCATAATCCCATGTTTTGTATACGCTTTCTTTTAGATTTTCATCTTTAATCCATTCAATTTCAGGCCAAATTTTCTTTACTTCCTCGTACATATCATCTACCCCAGAGTAATTATTTCTGAACAATAATATAACAGTTATTAAAATTTATTAAAAAGAAGGAATTAATAATTATTCCTTCAAGTGGGTTTTTTGATTCATCCTCTAGCTGCGGGTATTCCTGCCTTTCTTCTAATTTTCTTAATTCGAGCTATGATATCGTCTGCATTCGCACCAACAATCATTAGAACATGTGAACCTAAATCTTCAAGCACAATTACCTTATCCTTGAATTGTATGACAGATCGGCTAGGAAATTGTAAGGTTTTTTCTGAAAGGTCAGCTTGTGATTCGATCAGCTTCACGGCAAATTCTGTAAAATAATGTTCATATTCACTTACAAATGGATCTCGAGGACCGGTGTATACCTGATGATTCATTGGTTTCTCAAAGATTGAAACATTCTTTATTGAAGTTACTTCAGGTATTAATTTTGATAAAAGCTCAGCATCAACCTTAAAGATTTGAGCGTAAATTTCTTCTAAATCTTCTATGAATGTTTTGAAAACTGAAACATCAGATATGATTTCATCCAAATCTTCCTTGTATTTTGTTTCGAATCTACCAACAATTAACTTAGCAATATTATCTAATTCTCGGCTATCTTCATCGATAAACAATAGCGCATAGATCTTTTCACCTTCACTAACTAAAACATTGTAATTGTCTTGCTGAATTGTCGACACTAATCCACCTGATGTTTCTTTAGCAACAGTAAGAATAGCAGACAACATGCCTGAAAGTAGATCGGGATCTGTTTCCATTAACATCCCATCTGAGTATCTAAATTTATAATCTAGAAGTAATAGTCCCTCTTTTGTTAAAATCATGACTTGTCTTGCGATAGGCATTTATGAGCTTGTCTCCAGTTTTTCCTCAAGAATGAATTTTATCCATCAAATACTAGTAATAGTTAGTTTTATTGCTATAATTCTCTAAGATGAAAGAGATTTTTGTCTATTCACTTTTTAAATCTATCATTTAAAATAAGTTTTGTTCAGTTACATGAAAATAAGTTTTACTATTGGTGATTTTTTGCATAATAATGCGAAATAACTATAAGAAGTAAAGTTGTTACCCTAAAAATGATTTAAGGTCAATTGTTAGTAGGAGAAAAGCAATAATGAAGATTATTTGTAATCCAGCAACTTATGGAGGAAAAGCTCGAAAAAACTGGCCTAAAGTTGTTAAGAAACTTAAAGAAGCAGGACTTGATTTTGAGATAGAATGGACAAAAGGAATCAATGATGCAATTAGAATAACAAAAGAATCTATAGAAGATCATGAAATACTAGTTGCATACGGGGGAGATGGAACGGTAAATGAAATTATCACTGGAATTGGGCAAACTGGTTTTAAAACGACTTTGGGGATAATTCCTGCGGGTCGCGGAAATGATAATGCTTTTAGCTTGCGTCAAACAGATAAAATAGCAGATATTGTTGAAATGCTTACAAAGAAGGAATATAGGTCCATTGATTGTATGGAAATTGATGAAGGGGCACGATATTGTATCGGAATCGCTGGCGCAGGAATTGATGCTTATATTGCAGAAAAAGTCTATGGTAAAAGTACTAGAATAAGTTATAATATTGATTTAATCAAATCACTTTTCACTTATCGTCCAAGGCATATACATATTGATATCGATGATGGTAGAGAAATATTCGATATGAAATGCTTAACCGTTATGATTGGAAACGGTCAACGAGCTGGAAACAAGAAAATGATTGCACCAAATGCTTTAATTGATGATGGACTTCTTGATGTAATTATTATAGGAGACACGGGTATATTTGAAGCATTGATTACTTCTGCAAAGCTTAAGGATGGAACACACATAGAACATCCAAAGGTTGAAGTTATTAGAGGAAAAAAAGTGGTATTAAGTACTAAATCAGAGAAAAGAATACCATCGCATGCTATGGGTGAATCAATTGGTGATTTACCACATACCTATGTTTGTCTGCAGAAAAAGCTAAAAGTTCTAAGAATGTCTAATGAAATATTAAGAAGAGAAGGTTGGCACAATGCGAATGTCTTCTCTGCAAATGCTAATGGATGAATTGAATACAATTCCTTCCATTCTTATCTTTTTTTCAGATTATTGCCAATCAATAATGTACTTGTTGTACCCTCTGAAACCCAATCACTTTTTCCACAAATAGTACCATTTAAGTAAGCTCCGCCAATATCCGTGTATTTGAATCGTCTTTTTATTTCCTCAATTTCTGCTAAAGCTCTTTCAAAATAGAAAGTGCTTCTACCAACACATGAGAAAATTATTCCAACACGTGGATCTTTGATGTTTCCAGATGAAAAAGCAGCTTTGACAGATTCTAAAGAAGCTTTTTTAGATTCTTCAATATCTGCTTCAACTATATAGAGCTTTGATCCCTGGGGTATAGATTGAGAAACTGTTAAATCAATTGCATTTCTTCCTCTTGACATAGGAAACAAAATCTGAAGTTCATCGGTTTTCGTGTCTTTTATCGCTAGAGGATTTAGGGCACAGATTTCATCTCGCAAATCAGATATTTCTACAACAGGTAGATTAAGTGTTCTAAAATAAGCTTCAGAAGCGGGTTTATTATTTATGCTTAGCAGATTATTACTATTAGATTTAGTTAATGTTAGTTCTTCCTTAATATGATAACCATGTTTTTGTGCCATTGAAACTTCTAAATCAGAACGCCCTAGAATCAGAAGGGTATGATCTTCAAGGAATTCATCTTTATAAATAACATAACCTGTTTCGTAATTGCAATCATCACCACTTATGCCACCAATAAGAGGCAAATCACCAGCGAATTCTCTCAGACCAAGGATTACTTCGTTAGCTTTTGGTTCAAGTTCGATATCAGTACCAGGAAGAAAAATCATACCAAAATCAGGAGTGATGTTTTGTGGACTGACGGGAATGAACATCTCAGAATCATGAAAAATCATCTTATCTCTTAAGTCTTTTAAAGCTCGTTCGTAAAATTGTTGATAAACTTCTTTCGAACCTGTTGCTAGTTTTTCATTTGATTCAGCAGCAATTCCAAATCTCATATAATCTGTTGATAGAGTAATAGCAATTACACTTTCTCGCCAGTAACCAGAGGCTATTTCACCATTTGTGGAACAACCAGCAACAACATCAGCTAGGACTGTTTGTACTACTCCTTCTACTAAATCTGGAGAAGAATATCTTGGTGAAAAGAAAATCAAACACAAAGCAGGATTCTTATCGAAAATCTGACCTGTTGCTCGTTTAGCAGCTAATTTTCCTGCACGGTAAGGCACATTTGTTTTTGCAGAAAAGATTCCGCATCTTATCCTATCCATAGTTTACTGATTTCTCCGGCAATTGTTAGATAATAAACAATGTAGTATTTTCTAATCATTATCATTAATAAAGACTTTTTCTAGAAAAGAGAAAATTATTAATCAAGGATTTTTGTAATAAGCTATGAATGTTATACCAGTTATGGATTTGCTGAATGGAAAGGTAGTGCAAGGTATAGGTGGACGTAGAAATGAATACCAGCCAATAAGCAATTCTGTTGTTACCTCGAGTGCTGAACTATATGAAGTTGCTAGAGCTTTTAAAGAAAAAATAGGATTAAATTGGTTTTACATTGCTGATCTAGATAGGATACAATCTACAAAAAACAAGAACTTCAATAGAGAAAAGCTTGTTAATCTAGCAAAATCACAACAATATAATATTTCTCTTGACGCCGGTTGTAAAACAATAGAGGATGTAAGAGAAATAGCAGAATGGAATGTAAATCAGATAATAATGGGAACAGAAACATTAGATTCATTAGAAATTCTATCTGAAGCAGTAAATCACTTTGGTCCAGATAAAATAATGCTAAGTATTGATATAAAATCTGGAAAACTATGAGCTAACAATTCTAATATAAGAAAATTACATCCTGTTGAGATAGCAAAATATGCAGAAGAACTTTGCTTAAAAGGAATAATTGTTATTGAACTTCACAAAGTTGGGAGTCAAGCAGGACCATTAAATCAATCATTGTTGGAGATTACCAAGAAGGTAATAGAAGTACCAATCTTTGCTGGTGGAGGAGTAAGAAATATTGATGATCTTATTGAATTGTATGAAAATGGTGTTTCGGGAGCACTAGTAGCAACTGCATTTCATAAAGGAAAAATAAGAAAAGATGATTTGAATAAATTACTTATAACATCTGATTAATACTTATCAGCAGGATATTCAATGATTTCAGATTGAATCTCCAAAATAATCTTCTTCTCATCTAATATTGAACCGATTTTGTAAACTTTCTTTCCATATTTGGAACAAATCTTTGATATCTTTTTTCCTTCAGATTTAGGAGCAATAACACAGAAACCTATTCCCATGTTAAATGTCTTATACATTTCTTTAGTTGAAACATTTCCTAGTTTCTGAATTAGTTTAAAGATTGGTAATGGATCTGGCATGGAATCTAGTTTTACACCAACAGTTGTTTTAGCTTGTCTAAGCAATCGTCCCAATTTTAGAAAAGAACCACCAGTAATATTTGCTAATCCATGAATCTTAGCTTCTTTTATCATCTCAAGAACTTCTTGAACATAGATTAAGGTTGGTTTTAGTAGCTCTTTACCAATGTGAAGACCTTCGATTTCATCATTAACAGTATAATTCTCTAAGAGAACACTTCTTGCTAAAGAATAACCATTGGAATGTAATCCATTACTTTCAATACCATAGATTATATCTCCAGGTTTAATCTTTTCACCTAAAACAAGTTTCTCCTTTTCTACGAGTCCTATTGCTACGCCAGCTAAATCAAACCCCTTACCATCATGACCTTTAATAATATCCGGGAGTGTTGCTGTTTCACCACCTATAATAGCCATTTTAGATTGAATAGCACCAGCAACCATACCTTTAGCAATTTGATTTGCCATTTGTTTATCAGGTCGTTCTATTGCGAAATAATCAACGAAAACAATTGGTTCCGCACCTACACAAATCAAATCGTTAACATTCATAGCAATACAATCAATACCAACGGTATCGAATTTATTCAACATCTCAGCAATCAATACTTTCGAACCTACACCATCAACAGTTACAACTAGGTATTTATCAGGAATTCCAATATCAACAATACCGCCATAATGAGACATGGCAGGTAAAAATTTCGCATTCGGATTCAAGTTAAATGTTTTTGGAAGCAATTTCCAAATTTCTTCTATTACTTCACCTTCTTCAGATATATCGACACCCGATTTTGAATAAGTTGCACCTTTTTCATCCAAATCTATCACATCTGGTTCTACATCAATCTCTGAATTAGCATTAGATGTAACTTTTTTACTCAATTATAGTCCTCAGCAGCTAAATTAAATTTGATTTCTCAAATACTCAAGTCAACTGAATTCTGCATCATCTTAAGTTTTTCTAATAATTCAATAGGAAATCATTCTTAGTTTTTTTCAGCAATTGCAACAAGGAAATTTGATAATGATTCAAACAATATTTCAGTGTCTACATTGACTGTTACAATATGTTTTGAGTTTGGAAGCAATTGCAATTCAACTCTTTCTGCCGGTATCAGATCTAGAATAATTTTGTAATTTTCTGGATCTACTCTGTCATCTTTTTCTCCTTGAATAATTAGAGTAGGAATTGTGATTTTTGGAAGAATTTTTCTCTTAGTAAATCTAATTAATTTAATAGATTCATGAACTGCACTCATAGGGTATTTCATGTAGCTAATCAAATTATTATCTTTGAAGAATTGTTCAGTTTCGGGGCTTTTAGAGATGAATGGTTTAAAGTATTTCACAATAGGAAATGTAAAAGCCAATTTTGAAATGATAGCTGGCTTAATCTCGAGAAATGAAGAGATTAATACTAAACCCTTTAATTGATCCTTATAGACAACAGCAGCTCGAGCAGCTAGTAAAGCTCCCATTGAGAAACCTATCACATAGTCGAAATCAGCAGTTTTTTTGAATATCTTCCTAACTGATTTCCACCAATCAGACCACTTCTTTGTTTGAAGATCTTCAGGAGATGTACCATGTCCAGCTAAGAGAACAGAATACACATCATATCCTTTTGAGTTAAGATATTTACCAATAGGATATAATTCAGTTGGTGATGCTGTAAAACCATGAATTAACAGCACCTTAGGACCATCAGCCTTCAAATGAAAAGGTTCGGCTCCAGGAATTATCTGCAATTCCTTATCTGTTTCCTCTTCATCTTCATCTATGATTAAATCGCGATGATTATAGCTGAAGATTTTGATTATGTGTATTATTTTATCTCCAACATTAATAATATCTTGAAGAGTACCTCTTAATGAGTTTCCAATTAGAACTTCGGGGTCTTCAAATGAGTAATCAAATTCTCCTGACTCATTACAAAACTTGAATGAAAATAAGCCATCAATAATCTCATTGCATTTTGATTTTAATTCCTCTACACTATCTAAAGCAAAATTATAGTTTTCATATAAGGATTTTATAGCTCGATGCATCAACTTTCCTGCGATAGATACATCTTTTAGAATAACAACTAATTTGTCGTAAGCGTCTTTGGTCATTTCATCTACATATTCATTCATTAAGATGCGAATTTCTTTACTTTTTGTAGATACACTGTTTATTCTTTCAAATAATTGGAATTTTTCTAATTCGATTTTTGTATCAATTTCACCAACTTTCATAAGTTCAAGTAGTTCGTTACGAACCGTTTTTTCTTCCACATCACATATATCACAAGTATGGCAAGTTATTTTGGTACTACATTCGATATAAAGAGCTTCGAAATATTTGCGAGGAATAAATGAAAGTTGGATTAGTTTTTCTTCTATTCTTCTTTGGATTGATCTAAATCCTGACATTCGCTTAAACATTTTTTAGAACAGCCCCCTTATTGCATAATAGCAGCCTACTGCACATAAACCAGCTATTACAGGTGTTAGTATAACGAATATTGCTATCATCCTCAGCGTTTTTAGATTGAGTGGTTTTTTCATTCCAACACCAGCTCCAATAAAACATGAAACTAGAACCATTGTACCAGAGACA
>JAUVZH010000396.1 GCA_030602675.1 Candidatus Heimdallarchaeota archaeon
GGAATGATACTTTTCATAATAGATATTTTCAGAATAGGAAAGGAAAAAGAGTATTAATTAACCAAATCAGAAATTTCCTTTCAATCCCTTTTTTCTTTTGTCATAGAAAATAATTGGTGGACTGGATGAGATTTGAACTCACGGCCTCCTCCATGCCAAGGAGGCGATCTACCAGTCTGATCTACCAGCCCAATTTGTATTTTCTTTCCTCTTATTTTCTTTTATGAATCTTTCGTTTTGTGTGGTTACTTTCTCTTTTGATAAAACTTCCCAGTTTATTACTTTACCAGGTATGATGAAGGAAGAATTAGAAGTGGTGGGTGATCCCGAATTTGAACCGAGAAAAGAGAGAGAACAAGAGCAAGGAATATATACCAAAACAGACACAGTATACATGAGGATCATGTCAGTACTATCAGTTCGAATAGATAAGGAATTAGAAGAGAAATTAAAATTTCTAATGGATAAACAAAAGATAATAGATAAATCAGCTTATATCAGAAAATTACTAGATGAATCAATAAAAGAAGAGTTATTAGATTTTCTAAGCAAAGAAATTGAGAAGAAGCATCTAAGCATATGGAAAGCAGCAGAACTAGCAAAGATGTCTCTAAGAGGAATCATGGCCGAACTAGCAAAAAGAGACGTAAAGATATACGATGAAGCAGCATTACAAGAAGATTTGACTTTTGTAAAGAAGGATTGAAAAGAAAATGATAGCAGTAATTAATGCTTCGCCTTTAATTTACTTAAGTAAATTAGGAATAATAGAAATTCTCCCGCAACTATTCACGAGAATAATTACAACTAATACAGTAAAACAAGAAGTATTACAAGAGAAAACAGCTCCAGAACAAGCCATACTTTCCGAAGTGTTTGGTTCATGGTTGGAAGTAGAAAAAGCAGATGAAAAGATAGTTAAAAAACTAACAGAAATGCAAATCCATAAAGGAGAAGCAGAAGTAATAGCAATAGGAAGAGAGCTACTAGCAAAAGAAAAATCAACAGTAGTGATAATTGATGACTTGTTAACAAGAGAGATAGCAACAAGTCTAGGATTAACGGTAACAGGAACAATAGGAGTCTTACTAAAAGCAACAAAGGAAAAAGTAATTGCAAGAAAAGAGTGCCAAACACTACTAGAGAAATTAATAACAACAACAACGTTCAGATTATCAGCAAGAGTATATGCAAAAATCTTGAAAGAAATAGAAGGATTAGGGAAATAGAAATTGGTGGGCGATCCCAGATTTGAACCGGGAAGCAAAAAATAATTATTATAAAAGATGTGTAGCATAAACCTATATTGTAATGTAACTCATCATTGTATGGTTCTTGATTGATGTTAGTAATTTGCTGCGTGTTTTCTTTATCTCAATGTTACTACGAAAAATCCTGCAAGTCTACAAGCTTTATTAATAGACATCGAAGACTGATTTTATTATTGGTAGGAAATAACCGATAAATCAATATTTGCTATTGCGTTTTCACTTCTGCTGAATGTTATCAGAAATAATGAATATAAGCAAGTAAATGGTATCCAAAAAAATCCTAAAAACCAACCCATAGAGTAAAACCAAATATAGGTTATTATATTTTTAGAGAAATAAATTTCTCTTATTAATGGTTCTTGTAATGAATATACAACCCCCATTCGTTGAAACATCCAAAAACCTTGCTGTCTCGTAACTATTAGTGCAATTAAGAAATAACCAATCAAGAACCATATGGTAGCTGTCCACCAACCGACAAATATCATCCAGAGAAAGCGCAGAATCACATGAGTCATGTTCTCACAACCATTAACTAGGTTATTAGTTGATGGTTCTATAATATTAAAGTATTAAGCAAAACAATAAGAAAATGGAAAACAAAGTGGTGGGCGAGTGGGAATTTAAATCCCCGACTTCCAAAGATGTTATGAAATGTTTTTATACCAGAAAAAAGAAGATTTATCTGGTGAAAAAATGTCAATAGGTAAAGTAGGATCAAAAGGAGAATTGTTTCCACCTAAGAAGATTAGAGAAAAAATCGGATTAAAAGAAGGACAAAGAGTTTTGTACAGAATAGTACAAGGAAAACTAGTTGTAGAAAAGATAGCATCAGTTGAAGAAATACTAGAAAAACCTGCAAAAGTCACAATTACCATTGAGGAATTTAAAGAACACAGAAGAGAATTAAGCAAGGATGCAGAGAAATGAAGTTGCTATTGGATAGCTCTTTCTTTTTACCTTTTATAGCGATAGATATTGAACAATTCCCAAGAAAGGCAATACAAGAAATAATGACAAAAGAAGAAATAATAAGATCAGAATTAGTAATTTTTGAGCTGTCAGCAAAAGGAAGTAAACTAATCAACAGAGGGGAATTATCTATTGAAGACTTAACACTAGGATTAACCGCTATACAGTACCTAAAAAAAGTTGACAGTATTCCAATACATTATACAGAGATACAAACCTTAGCTTGCGAACTGCGAAAAAAACACAAAGACCACATTGATTGTTTGATGGTAGCAACCGCTGTTTATTACGCAGAGGGAATGTTAACATTAGATAAAGAGCTCAAGAAAAAAGCAAAAGAAGAATGGAAAACAGTAATTGAGAATATTAACAAGAAATTCAAAATACTACTGTGGGAAGAGTACAAAAAACAAGAAAAGTAAATGGTGGGCGATCCCGGATTTGAACCGGGACATAAGAAGATTTTAAGGTTTTTTATTCGAAAAGCCTTACAGGAGGAGAAGTCATAACGTATGGAAATGAGAAATGCATCTGATGAAAGAACCAGCTATTACTCTCAGAAACCAATACTGCAGTAAACCTAAAGGGAAAAATATACTTGTCACCTTTCTTTGAGTGATTAAGATAAAAGGTAGCAGAACTAATTATTTCCCACATCATATCATCAGGATTTTTGTCTTGATCATCTAGTATATTTTTAATTTGAGCAAGCATCCCTTGATAGACAGCTGCTGATGGTAATTCCATTGTTAATTTTCCTGTCATGCTAATCCATGCAACTGTATCTTTTACAGTGATTTTAGCATCTTTGTAGTCGTAGCTCCATATCCCAGGACTTTTCCAATCGCTCAGAAAAATTTCTTTAGCACCTTTGGAACCATGCATCCATTCCTTATAGGCAGTTCCAATGATTAGAGATTCATCACTAGTAGTAAAGAATTTCTTCATAAAATCATCAATCTTAGAATTATCTTGTTTTGTATATGCTTCATTAAACTGCTCAAGAACCAACTGAATTTCTTTTATAGCTTTTTCATTTGTCATTTTACATCACAAATTGAACTTTATCTATGAAAACAGTAATTGGTCAATTATTAATAATAATATGTATAAAAGTGAC
>JAUVZH010000187.1 GCA_030602675.1 Candidatus Heimdallarchaeota archaeon
ACAATAGAATATAATGGCGAGAAAAGAGGTTTCTTAGCAAAACAAATAACTTATCATCATGTAGTTCAAGGAGAAATAAAAAACAAATCATATATTATCGCTTTTTGTGGAGTCTGTCACAGTGGAATGGGTATGGTTCCAAAAATAAACAACAAACTACATCACTTTAGTGCTGGTGGATTATATGATGGTATCGTAATAATAATTGATGATGAAACTGAGACATATTGGAATCACATTACTGGGGAAGCTATGCATGGTCCACTAAAAGGAAAAAAAATGGAAACATTTCCAATCAAAATGACCAATGTAAAAAGTGCAATGCGTAACAATCCTGAATTAAAGATTCATCTATCTAAACCTAGTTTTAAGAGCAGATTTCTTACATTTTTCTCAAAAAGACTGTTTACTGAAAAAGGTTTTTTCCCACCATTCTTTAAAAAATCACTTAGCGTAATAGATGAAAGACTTCCTAGAATGACTCGTGGTCTAGGTATCGTATTAAAAAACAAGGCTAAATTTTATCCTAGTGAACGAATTAATCAGCAAATAATTGATGATATTGATGGGCGTAGATTGATTATAAACCTTAATGATATCGATAGTGTACCAGATGCCAATTGGGAAGATAATAAATCACAACCAATGCAGATCTATGCTCGATGGTATGGTTTTTCAGCTACTTATCCGGATACTGAAATCTATGATGTAAAATAAAAAATTTTGTAGAGAATTTCCATCGTAATATAAAATAGTGGAAAAATAGAGATTTAAAATTTAAATCTCCATTACTCAAAACTAATTTCTACAACACTTTTAACGGATCTTTGACCATTAAAAGGATAATCATCAGTTGACCCCACGATAAGATACAAGTAACCAATACCATCTTCTAAATAGCTTGTCAAATACTTGTTGTTCATTTTGTATGCAAGAATATATGTATCATCTCCTAGTAGCTCAGATATTGAAAACTTCCATGCATATCCATCCCATGCTATAAACGTAACATTTTCAGCTGTTAGTCCAATGTCAATTACATCATTGAATAGATATGTAAATTGCACACCAGTATAATTATCAGTACTGTTTGTTTTTGCTCTAATTGTATATTCTTGTTCATGTGAAGGCATATCTAGTAATTCATTCAATGTAATATTGAAATCTCCACCTACAATATTGCCACTAATTTTAAAAGACCAATTTGGATCTGGATGTGTATTTCCAGGAAGTGTATTATCAATTTGATTTTTAACTCCTAACCAAATGCCTACACCCATTCCTGCAAGTATTATTGCGGACGCAAAAGAAACGAAAATAATTGTTATTATTTTAATAGTTTTTTCAGCCATCGTAATCAACTAATTATTAATAAATCTCAATTGGGGTTTACGTCATGTTCCAAGAAACATTTCGATAAAAACTTTTCTCTCATTATCAATTTAAGAGGTAGAAGATGTGAGTTCGTTAAAAAATCCGAAAAAAATAACGGCACTTTTCTTTTTGCAGCTATTAACTGTAACTTCTATCTTTGGTAATTTTACAAATTCCAAGAAAATAGATATTTACAATTCCTTTGATAGTGAAAGATATGAAGGGACATTTGTCTGGTCAACTGCACAGGTTATTTCGAATGAAAGTAGTTTAAGGTCAATTAGACCTGAACAAAATTACTAGTGACAATCATAACTTAAATGGTTTAGAAAATTCATATGAAATTATAATGATTATTGCACTAAATGTATCTCCTCATAAAATTTTTATCTAAGCAATTAATTGATAATAAAAGCTGATGGATAAATGAGTCAATTTAATTCTGCTTTATTTTTTGGAGTAATTATTGGTATAGTTGCTTACATTATGCTTTATATTGGGAAAGGAATTCAAAAATATGCTATTGAAGGATTAAAAATTGATAAAACCATTAGAAGTAAACACTCAGGAGTTTGGATTTTTGGTACTGTGCTGACAGTCTTATTTGTTTTTGTACAATGGATTCCATTATCATTACTTCATACTCCTATGAATTTAATTGCTCCTTTAGAAGGAATAGGACTCATTACTTTGTTAATTTTCTCATCAATCGTGCTTAAGGAAAAGATCTCAAAAATTGAAGTAGTTGCAATAGTATTAATTATTGTTGGAACTGTTCTAATTAATATAGCTCTTATAACTCCAGAAGAGCTTCAAAGGGAAGCTGTCAGTTTTTCAATTTTTGGAATTTTCCTTGGAATAATTATCGGTGTTTTTGGATTAGTCTATTTGCTGGTTTTCAAAAAATCTAATATTCTCACTGGGATTGTTTTAGGTCTTGCAGCTGGTTGCTTCATGGCTTTTCAAACATTAGCAAAAAGAATAACAGATATTGATGGTTTAGTGGCAATTTTCATTTTTGTAACTTTTTTATTTGCTATTCTTACTCTTGTTTTGACACAATTTGCTTTAAGCAAAGCTCGAGCGAATATTGTTATTCCTTGTTTTACATCAGCAAGCATCATTTTGACTACAATTCTAGGTGTTTTTGTTATTGAAGAAGCTATTTTCCCAGTTCAAATAGCTGGGATAGTAACAATTGTTATAGGCATTATCTTAATGAATATTCAAATTACTACTTCAGATGAAGAAAGCACAGAAGGCAGTGTAGCAGAAGAAGAATCTGTAAAGGATTTAGATACAGAAGATTCAACATTAAAAGCTTAAGTGTTTTAAAATGATTTATGTTGTAGTGCTTTTCTTCAAAAAAATTAAAAACTCTTATTTGTAGTAATCTTCTATGATAACTATTAAAGATACATCTATCTCAACGGTTGTATATTTATCTCTAATTTTGGTTCTACTATTTCTCAATGGTATGTTATTCAATGGTTATACAAATAATGATCTAATTTCTGCACCTCATGATGTAGATAAAACTCCTGATGGCAAAGTGTTTATTTGTACTACAACTTTTAGTGAAATGTTGAACCATAATAATAGAGTAGATTTACAGGAATCAGTCAATCCTGAAAATACCCTTCACAAAGTAGTTGAAGTGGATGAAAAAGGAAGAACAATTTGGGAATTTACTGGTTTAGCTTATCCCCATGAAGTAGAAATCTTACCCAATGGTCATTTGTTAATTGCAGATACTGGATTCAATAGAGTTATTGAAGTGAATTATCCAAACAAGGAAATTATTTGGAGCTGGGAACCTGCAAAACTAAATTGGACCAAAGTAAATTCTGAATGGGATGCTGGTCATTATTATAACAACGAAATAACATATGACTGGACACATTTGAATGATGTAGATTTTAAACAATATGCAAATTATAATGCTTGTTTGATTTCTTTGAGGAATTTTGATTTGATAGTTGAAGTGAATTTCACTGCGGAAAAAATTGGACCAGCTAATAATCCAGCTAATATTATTTGGTGGTTTGGAGATAATGGAAATCTTTCTATGTTACATAAACAACATAATCCTGATTATCTTAGTAATGGCAATATTATCATTGCAGATTCTTTGAATAACCGTATTATTGAAGTCAATAAAGAATCAAAATCTATTATATGGCAATATAATGTTAATATGTTGTGGCCTCGAGATGCTGATGAATTGGCAGATGGATCTCTCTTGATTACTGATAGCTTCAATTGCCGAGTTTTTATACTAAATAAAGTAACAAATGAAATTACTTGGCAATTCAAAAGGAATCTAATCATACCATATGAAGCAGATCAATTAGATAATGGAAATATTCTAATTAGTGGTGAATATGCTGGTATTATCTATGAAGTGGATAGTCAAGGAAGAATTATCTGGAGATACGGAGCTTCTTACGAAAGATCTTTTGTAACTCTAAATTCGATTTTTCTAATAATGATCTCATTATTTGGTGCGAGTATGAATTATAAAAAAATACGAAGAGGTGATATAAGCAAACTCCAAAAAGCTCTAAACATTGGAATGCTAGCTCTTTTCATAATGATCATTCTACTTGGAGCATTTCTACTTTTTGGATATAGTACTATAATTTCTGCTATAACTAGATGGGTGTACCCAAAAATTGGTGCAGGAATGTTTTGACAAAAAAGCGAAGGTAGAAAATCTGTTAGGTTTAGGAATAGCGACTGGTATAGTTCTTATTTCGGTAATTATTATAAATATAATAAAAAGGAAGAATTGGTAAAAGCTAATTCCTAATCATTGTACTTTTTATTACTTTCTAATTAGAAAGATAATGTCTACTCAGAAAATCAGAGTTATAGATTACTTTTTCTTATCTTTATATAAATAATTCATGGGTAATATTTATGAGGATTAAATTTTCTAATAAACTCCATTCTCTTCTTATAATACATACCTTTCTGATTCTATTTAGCATACAGCCTTTGTTAACAATTAGCTCACCTGTTAGAGATTATTGGCCAACAACAGGTTGGATAACAACCACACCTGAAGAACAAAATCTTGATTCTGAAAAATTGGAGGAATTGGAAGAATATCTACTGGATTATCCTCTTGACATTCATTCTTTAATTATTACACGTCATGGTTATCTTGTTTATGAGAAGTATTATGATGGTTTTAGTAGTTCTAGCAAACATGCAATCTGGTCTGTAACAAAAAGCATTATGTCATCACTATATGGAATTGCTCTTGATAATGGTTATTTTGATAATCTCTCCCAAACAGTTCTAAGTTTCTTTCAAGATCGAGTAATTGCTAATAATAGTACTTGGAAAGATGAAATGAACTTGAATCATCTATTAACAATGTCCTCAGGAATTTTTTGGCCAGCTGATTCCCTTTATTGGTATAGCTGGTTAAATTCAGATGATCAGATACAATTTGTTCTAAATTTGACGATGGGAACTAAACCTGGAACTGAATTTTCCTATAATACTGGATCATCACATTTACTATCAGCAATTTTGGAAAATGTAACAGGTCAATCAACCTTAGATTTTGCAAGAACGAATCTTTTTGATAAGATAGGCATTACAGACATTCAATGGGATACAGACAAATCTGGTTTATACTTTGGTGGTCATGGACTTCATTTACGACCACTTGATATGACGAAATTTGGTTATCTATATCTAAATAATGGAACATGGAATGATGAGCAAATAGTTTCAGAAGAGTGGGTAAATAGTAGTAGTACAGCAGTTTGGACAATAAATGGTGAGGTCTCTTATGGTCGTTATTGGTGGATTAGACCAAATTCTGAGATGTATATGGCTATTGGCTATGAAGGTCAATATATTTACATTATACCAAAATACGATATGGTCGTTGCAATAACTGCTAAAGAATTGTTTGATTTACCACATGGAGCAATTTTACACAATTATCTTTATGAAGCAATCACAGTTTTATCTTCAAAAGTATCATTAAACACAATTATCTCCTTACTGATTGTAGTACCAATAATCATAATTAACTTCAGATCTAGAAAAAGCAATTAATTGCCAGATAATCAAGAACTTATTCTCAGATGTGCAATGAAAAATCCATTTGTTTTATGAATATGGGGAAATAACCTCCGTACTTTATCAGAACATTTGAAATTTCGGTAACCTTTTTCCCCTATCTTTGGACCATCTAATAATTCTATTTTATGACGTTCCAACATGGAATCAATTTGACTCTCTCCCTCATGAGGTAGAATCGAACAAGTTGCATAAAGAATCTCTGTACCAGGTTTGTCTGCGTATCTAGAGATTATGCCATTTAAGATTTTGTTCTGAATGGTCATAATGGAAAAAAGCCATTTCTTATTTAATCGCCATTTATACGAAGGATGACTCTGAAGAATTCCAGTTGATGTGCATGGTGCATCTATTAGGATTTTTTCAGCTTTATTAACTGATGTTCTCGAGGCATCAGTATGAATCCAATCTACTTGATAATGTCCATATTGATGAAAGCGTTGTTGAGCACCTTGCAATCGTTGATAGCTAATGTCACTTGCTACCAAATGTCCTTGACCTTTCATTAATTCCCAGATG
>JAUVZH010000119.1 GCA_030602675.1 Candidatus Heimdallarchaeota archaeon
GTACATGAGCGTGTTTCTATGACTGAAAGAAAAATAGGTATGATTCCGGGTACTGGTAAACAAAGCCAAGGTATAGCACTTAGATTAGCTCAAGCTGGTTACAAAGTAATGATTGGTTCAAGATCAACAGAGAAAGCAACTAAAATTGCCGAAGAGTTAAATGCAAAGTTATCAACTGATCAATTTGTTGGGGATAATAATAGCGAAGTTGTCAAACAATGTGATATTGTTTTTTTAGTTGTACCACCAGAGTACCTCATAAACACACTAGATGGGTTAGTAAATGATTTGAAACCTAGCACCATTTTGGTGGATGTAATTGTTCCTTTGTCTTTTAAAACAGGTTTAGCATATTGTGATGATGGAATTTGTACTGGTGAAGCAACCTATCCTTCTGTTAGTGAATGCATTCAATCTAAAGTTCCAGAAAGTGTTTCTGTTGTGGGAGCTTTCAAAACAGTTTCAGCTGCGAAACTAAATAGATTAGAACATCCATTAGACGTCGACGTTTTCCTAACATCAAATGATGAAAATGCTAAAAATGAGCTTAAAAACATTCTAAGCAAAATTGATGGACTAAGAGTTCTAAATGCAGGACCACTAGAATTTTCACGAACAACAGAACAGATGACAGCATTAGTTATTAATCTGAATAAACTCAACAAATTGAAACATGCATCATTTCGAGTAATTTCAGTTGATAAATCTAAAAAATAACAGGTTTGATGTTGTAATTAATCAAATGCAACACTCATCCAATCATTTTTTTCAATTTCCTTTTCGCATTTTGGGCAAAAACCTTTGACATTAAGCCAATTAATTATATGCTCTTTATGAGAGTATTCTGAGCAACAATTTAGTTTTACTACTTCCTGCTCAATTCCAAGATCGGATAAGCAAACAATACAAACAGGTTTAGTTGAACCACAAGAAGAACAATGAGTTTCATTTACTGGAAACAATTCGCCACAACTAGAGCAAGTAAAATTTGTTTGTTTACTAGTTCGGGACTTAACCTTCTTTTCAGATTTAATTGTAGATGTAATTTCCTTCTTTTTAACAGATCGAGTTGATGTAATTGGTCTGTTTTGTCTGTGACGAATTAAAAAGATAGTACCAAGAGTAAGTAGAATAGCAATTACGAGTAAGATGAAATCTAAAAGAAAACCATTACCTAGATAGATCCAAGAAGCAATATCGCCGATCCAAGCAAAGGATGTAATAATAATACTAGCTACAATCAAACCAATAAGATTTCTATCTGTTTTAGTTATTTGTGAAATAACAACCACCATTTAACATTAAAGAGGTAAATATTATACAAACTGAATACATTTCAATTAAAAAAGTTGTTTAAATAATTTAAACCTATCACAATTATCGAAAGCAAGTAAAAAAAATATAAAGAAGAAAAAAGTTCTGTGTAAAAAAGGATGTTAAACAGCTATTTACAGAAATTGGAAAAAGTTCTTAAATATGCCTAAAACTTTTAGCATTCATAACTTCATGTGAAGTTTAAGATAAATCTCCACTTATTGGTGATTTATAGTCAATAACTATCCCGCGAAGAAACGTTATTGAGGTAAATTCAAAATGGGAAAGATTACAGATCCAATATACAAACAAGTATTGGAAAGAAATAAACATGAACCAGAATTTCACCAAGCAGTAAAAGAAGTTCTGGATTCAATTGAACCAGCTCTGGAAAAGCATCCAGAATTCGTAGACGCTGGTATTGTTGAAAGAATAGTAGAACCTGAAAGAGTGATTCACTTCAGAATTCCATGGGTAAACGATAAGGGCAAAGTACAAGTTAACAGAGGTTTCAGAATTCAATTCAATGGCGCCATAGGTCCTTACAAAGGTGGTATGAGATTCCATCCTTCCGTTTATGATGGTATCCTTAAATTCTTAGCTTTTGAACAATTATTCAAAAACGCTTTAACAGGTTTGCCTATGGGCGGTGGTAAAGGTGGTTCTGACTTCGATCCAAAAGGAAAATCCGATGGCGAAGTCATGAGATTCTGTCAATCACTTATGACTGAGCTCTACAAGTACATTGATGCTGATTTTGATGTTCCAGCAGGAGATATTGGTGTTGGTGGTCGTGAAATTGGCTATATGTTTGGCCAATATCGTAAGATCAAAAACGTTTTCCATGGTGTCTTAACCGGTAAAGCCCCTGAATATGGTGGTTCCCTTGGTAGACCAGAAGCAACTGGTTATGGTGCTGTTTGGTTTGCTGAAGAAATGATCAAAGCTCGAGGCGATAAAGCTGGTATTAAAGACAAAGTCTGTTTAGTTTCCGGTTCTGGAAACGTTGCTCAATTCACAGTTGAACTTGTCAACAAATTAGGTGGTAAATGTATTACCATCTCAGATTCAACTGGTTTCATTATTGACAAAGCAGGTATTGATAAAAAGAAATTGGCATACGTCATGAACTTGAAGAACGTCAAACGTGGTAGAATTAGCGAATACGCTAAGAAATACGATGGTGTTGAATACTACACCTACAATGAACACAAAGATCTCAAGAGTCCATGGTACGTACCTGGTGCTACCGTTGCCTTCCCAAGCGCAACCCAAAACGAAGTTGACTTAGAAGAAACTAAAGCACTTGTTAAGAATGGTATTATCGCTGTTAGCGAAGGTGCAAACATGCCAACAGTTTCAGAAGGTGTTGATTACTTCATCGAGAAGAAAATCTCCTTCGGTCCAGGCAAAGCAGCCAACGCTGGTGGTGTAGCAACTTCTGGTCTTGAAATGTCTCAAAACAGTTTGAGACTTGCTTGGTCAAAAGATGAAGTTTTAGGTAGACTTCACAAGATTATGATCAACATTCATGACACTGCTTACAAGACTGCTGAAGAATTTGGTCAACCAGGAAACTATGTTATTGGTGCTAATATCGCTGGTTTCTTGAAAGTTGCCAAAGCAATGCTTGCACAAGGCGTTATATAAAATCACATTACAGGGCAATTTCTTGCCCTTTATACCTCTTTTTTTCTATTTTTAACTATCTTTTGAAATTATTGTGAAAATACGTTAAAATCATAACATTTTTATTGAATCTAAAAAATTATTGTCGCAATTTCAAATAGTTCATTCGAGGAAGTACTTAATGTTTGAGATCGTAAAGAAAGAATGGCTTCATGAAGTCATATTCCTAATAGAAATTAAAGCTCCTCAAATAGCTAAGAAAATTAGAGCAGGTAATTTTCTTGTTCTCAGAATGAGAGAAGGAGCTGAAAGACTTCCTATTACAGTAGCTGAATTTGATAGGAAAAAAGGAACACTCACTTGTATTATCCAAGTTATTGGTCAATCTACAAAACTTCTTTCAACTCTTGAAAAGGGTGATTTCATTCAAGATGTTGTAGGACCCCTAGGTAAACCAACTGAAGTAGAGAAGTATGGTATTGTAGGTATAGTTTCAGGTGGTTTGGGTATCCCATTAGCAAATCTAGTTGCTAAAGAAATGAAGGAAGCTGGCAATACCGTCATTGGTATGGTAGGAGCCAGAACTGAAGACCTACTAGTTTGGGAAGATGAGATGTCTCAATATTGTGAAGAAATGCGATACTGTACAGATGATGGATCTAAAGGGTTGAAGGGTTTCACAACTCACTTGTTAGAAAATGCCATTGAAGAACTTAAGAAAGAAGGAAAGAAATTTGATGTAATTTTCACAGTTGGTCCAACAATAATGATGAAATTTGTAACTCAAATAACTAAGAAACACAATATCCCAACAATAGCAAGTTTAAACCCTATAATGGTTGACGGGACAGGCATGTGTGGAGCTTGTCGAGTTACAATTGATGGTAAAATTCAATTTGCTTGTGTCGATGGACCAGAATTTGATGCTCACAAAGTTGATTTTGACGAGCTCTTGAATAGATTAGATCAATACAAGAAATACGAAAAAACTGCTTTGGATAAATACAACAAAGAACATGGTTGTGGAGGAAAACACAAATGACCGAAGAACCAAAAAAGAGAGTTCACAAAAGAAGTGAAAAAACCCCCAAGAAAACCTCTATGAAGGAACAAAAACCAATGGATCGAATTAAGAATTATTTAGAAGTTCCTTTTGGTTACACTGAAGCTGAAGCTGTTTTAGAAGCTGAACGATGTCTTCATTGTAGAAGAGCTTTCTGTCAAGAAGGTTGTCCTGTTGATATTAATATCCCAGGTTTCATTGATGCTATCCTCCAAAAGGATTTCAAAAATGGCATTAAGATTATCAAAGAAACTAATGTTTTACCTGCAATTTGTGGCAGAGTTTGTCCACAAGAATCTCAATGTGAAGCAGCTTGTCTTTTAGGTAAGAAAGAAGGTTGGGAACCTGTAGCAATTGGTCGTTTAGAACGATTCTTAGCTGATTGGGAGCGTGAACGTGGTAGAACAACTCCTGAAGTAGCAAAATCAACTGGTAAGAAAATTGCCATCGTTGGTTCTGGTCCTGCGGGATTAGTTGCTGCTGCAGATTTAGCTAGACTTGGTCACAAAGTAACCTTGTTTGAAGCTTTTCACAAAGGTGGAGGAGTTTTAATTTATGGTATTCCTGAATTTCGTTTACCAAAAGCAATTCTTGCTGAAGAAATTGAAACTCTTGAACAGATGGGCGTTGAGATTAAATACAATACTGTAATTGGTCTTACTTATAGTCTCGATGATTTATTTGAAATGGGTTATGATTCTATCTTTCTTGGTACTGGCGCTGGATTGCCTAGATATTTAGGAATTCCCGGTGAGAGTTTAAATGGTGTCTATTTTGCAAACGAGTTTTTGACTCGAGCGAATTTAATGGAAGCCTACAAGTTCCCAGATGGTTCTGATACCCCTGTAAATATTGGTAAGAAAGTAGTAACCATTGGTGCAGGAAATGTTGCTATGGATTGTGCAAGAACTGCTCTAAGACTTGGTGCAGAGAAATCTTACATTGTTTATAGAAGATCCATTGCAGAAGCACCTGCCAGAGGGGAAGAAATTCACCACGCTCAAGATGAAGGTGTTGATTTCAATTGTCTATCTAGCCCATTAGGAATTATGGGTGATGAGAAGAACAATGTCATTGGACTTGAGTGTCAAGAATGTGAATTAGGTGAACCTGATGAATCAGGCAGATGTAGACCTTTGCCCATTGATGGAGCTTGTTTTGATATTGAATGTGATACTCTCATAATTGCTATCGGTCAAAGACCTAACCCATTGATTGCTAGAAACACACCTGAATTGGAAACTCATAAATGGGGTGGTGTCATTGTCAATGAAGAAACTGGTGAAACTTCCATTCCAGGAGTCTATGCAGGTGGAGATATTGTCACTGGTGCAGCGACAGTCATTCTAGCTATGGGAGCTGGAAGAACAGCTGCAATAGCAATGCATGAGTATGTCATGAATAAAAAATAAGTAGATAATTGATAATGAAAATTATCAAATTATCTTTAATTTTTTTCTTTAAAATCTAAAACAATCTTAATAAAAAGAACAATCAATATGTTTGTATAAAATAAACTAAACATTTAATTTCATAAAATAGATTGTTCTGTATTAAATTGATTAATTTGTGTTGAATAACTTACCTTTAGTTAGATATTTGATGTGAAATTTATGGCTGATATTATTGAACTTGAAATACTTAATCGCGAGAAAATGTATCCTAATGCAATGTTATTAGATTATCTTAATGGTAAAAATCCAATGACCAGTTTCATAGATAGGAAACCTGCTAAATTCCAATCTATCAATTTCACTGGAGATAGAGGTTTACTAAAGGAAATTCTTACAAAATATAACAAATCAATTGGTGCTCAAGCAGAAGTCTTTGAGAATATCGAATCTGTCGAAAATGAAAAAGTTAAGTTTGTTGTCACAGGGCAGCAACCAGGTTTTCTCACAGGACCGTTATATACCATTTTCAAGACACTCTCTGCAATAAACTATGCTAAGAAGTTTTCAGATGAGAAATTACGTTTGATTCCCCTTTTTTGGAATGCTTCTGAGGATCATGATGTAGAAGAGGTAAATAATATTTGTGTATTAAACAAACAGAATGAAATCATTCCTTTTGTTGTTAAAGATACAATAATGACATGTAAAAGCCTTGAATCTTATGTACTAGATAAAACCCAAATAAATGACATGTTGAAGGAAATTGTTGATATATTACCAGAAACTGAATTTACTGATGAATTATATCAAGGTTTGATCAAAGAAGCACTCAATAAATCTGAAAAATGGGGCGAATTCTTCAGCAGGTTAATGTCAAAACTCATGAATAAGTGGGGATTGATTTTAGTTGAACCATGGATTTTCAGACCCTACCTTAAGGACTATTTTACAAAATTAGTTACTGATTCAATTAAATATAACAGGATCTTCCTTGAAACAACCAAGAAATTAACTAAAATTGGTTATAAACCAAAAATGCATAAAAAAGAGAATATAGTTGGATTGTTTTATATCGATAAGCAATATTGCAGAAATACTATTTCTTTGAATAATAATGGAATATATGAAATAGCTAATGGAACAACATTAACAAAAGAAGAGATAACTAATGAAATCCAATCAAATCCAGAAAGATTTAGTACAAATGCTATTTTTAGACCTCTTGCTCAAGACCAGATGATTCCAACACATATTTTTGTTGGTGGACCTTCAGAGATTGGTTACCATATACAAATTAAGGATTTGTATAAGGAATTTGGTTTAACTCAACCTAATTTGCAATTCAGATTTGGTGCTACAGTAATTGAAAGACATATTAACAGAATTATTGAAAAATATCAATTTAATGTTGCTGAGCTTAGGGATTTGAATAGACTCACATCTAATTTGCTTAAAAATGAGAATAAGGATTTCTTGGATAAATATTTCAATCAAATTTCTGGTACACTTGATGAATTAAATGAAAATCTTTCAGCTTTTAATCAAGAACTTGGAAATCGTTCTCAACATAGAAAGCAGAATATTATGAAAGAATTATCAAATATAGAAAGAATGTACATAAAGTATGTCAAAGATGATAATAAAGTTCTACAAAATCAGCTGCAAAAAGCTCGAGCTTATCTATTTCCAGGTGATAAACCACAAGAAAGAGTTTTTAACATCTTTCAATATCTTAACAAATATTCAATGAATTTACTAAATTGTATGCAAGATTACCTAACAAAAGTCGATCCAGGTAATCATGTGGTGATGAAATGTTGGATGTTTTAGTGTTTGCTCCACATCCTGATGATGCAGAATTGGGTGCAGGTGGAGCCATTGTTAAAGCTGTTGATGAGGGACTAGCTGTAGGTATAATAGATTTAATTGCAGGAGAAATGGGTTCACTAGGTACTAAAGAAACTCGCTTAAAAGAAGCAGATAAAGCTAAAAAAATTTTGGGAGTAAAAATTAGAGAGAATCTAGGTTTTCCAGATGCGAACCTACCATTTCAGGATAAAAAGAAGACTATTCTTTTTGTTGCTAGTAAGATACGAGAGTATCAACCTAAAGTCGTTTTAATTCCTTACTGGGAAGACCGTCATCCGGATCAC
>JAUVZH010000046.1 GCA_030602675.1 Candidatus Heimdallarchaeota archaeon
TCTAGATTTATAGTAAAAAGGTACAGAAAACAATCTGATTTTTTCTAAATCCTTTTCTGATGCTAGTTGAGCAACGGTAGGGGGTTTTGTGCTTGCTTTTGTTAATGTTAAACCACCGTAAAGACTTCTACCAGCACTTTCAGAACCTTTCATTGAATGTTTTAAAAGATCATTTTTCGTAAAATTCAACACAAATACATCATTTAATGCTGTGAAGACTGCTGCAAGACCTGAATCTGAACTTCCACTAAATATCCCATAATTATTAGATTTTATAGTAATATTTGCAGAGATGTTATTTTGACTCAAAAATGAACGAATCGCTTTGATAATCTGCTGACCACGTAAACCACTAATCTTTTTACCATTGATGGAAAATTTAACATCTATATCATTAGCTGATTTCGAAACTTCTACAGTAGTTTCAGTTCTGGTTTCTCCATCAGAACTTGTTACAGCCAAACCCATTGTATCATATAATGGAGTGCGATCAGGATTTATACCACCTAGGAAAATTATCGGAATTGTTGGATAAGCAACTGCAACAGACTTTTTTTTCATTCTAATACACCAGGTTTAATCGTAAAATCCTTCAGTTTGTTTAGTTCCTCGATTCGTAGCAGAATATAATCTAGTGTTTCTTCAAAACCTTCAGAAAGTCCATTCATATTGACTATTTTGAAATCACTCTGAGAACATTTAGATAGAAAATACTCCTGAATTTCAAAATATTTACTTATCTGAGGTAGTAATCTATCACCCGAACTTCTGATATGGGAATATTTTGAACGTTGTTTAATGCGTTCTCTATATACATCTTCATCAGTTATTTGAAGAAGTATTGGGATTACACTTGGATGCTCTAAAAATTCTGATGAAAACTGCTTAGGTAAGAAATGCAAATATTCAATAATCATGCTTTCTCCATCCCTCAAACCTCTATCAAAAACCATACGCTCCACAGCTTGATTCATTGTTTTTGCTTGGGTTTCAAATCCTTTAGTTAGATTTTCTTTAGTATAATCACCGAAATATTTCCAAGTATTATAGACACTTTCATGGAAAATTTCGTTTTCATCTCTATTAATGATGGATCGCAAAGAAGAACGTAACGCATCTCCACCAATTACTATTCCAATATTTAATGCTACTGAGAGTTCTTTTGCTAAAGTAGTTTTTCCAACTCCAGGTATACCGGCAATTATCGGAAGTACTGGTAATTTTTGAAGCCCATCTTTTATTAATGTCTTATATTCAGAGAAGATTAAGTATCGTTTCAAGTACTTGGGATGTACTTCTTTTAAAGAATCTTGAATGTCTTTATCAGAAATTGATTTTGTTAAAATTTCACTTATTATCTTTAATGGTAAACCTGTAGCAAGCAAATTGGATTCATTAGTCAGATAAATCATAGTCAAACCAGCTAATTTCTTTTTTCATAAGAATACAATCAAGTAATTATATCTTCCTTTAATCTAAAATTTTCGTAAGAGTGAATTAAATAATATAGGTTTGAACAAAAATACTATATAACAAATTGCTTATTTTCATCAAAAGAGGAAGATTTTTAATAGTAAAACTTTGCAAAAGTGACATAGATTAATAATAATTGTTTTGTACAAACAAATTGTAGGAATGAAAGAAAATGTCTACACAAGAAGTAACACAAGCAGAAATTAGAAAATTCAAATACATGGGCTTATCATTTGACGAACTACAAGCCCTATCAATGGATGAATTTATCAAACTATTACCTTCAAGGAAAAGAAGGAGCTTAACTCGTCCTTCTTATTGGACTGCTAAACGAAAGAAATTGCTTGAGGATATTCGTAAACAAATTAGAATGATTAAAGATGGCAATAAGAGAATCAAAATAGTAAAAACTCATCTAAGAGATATGATTATTTTACCCGAAATGATTCATGCTAGAATAGGGGTTCATAATGGTAAGGATTTTGTAGAATTTATTATCCATCCTGATCAAGTAGGGCATATTTTTGGCGAATTTGCTTTATCAACAAAGCTCGTGAAGCATGGTTCTCCTGGAATGGGTGCAACAAAATCAAGTCTTTATATTCCGCTTAAATAATCTTCTTTTTAGGGGATTAATATCCCCAAAATTACTTTTCTTCTGAATTGTCATTCCATTAACCTTATTATTGAAAAATGATAATAGGTGTATTATCAAAATCGTTGCTGAATTTCCATTTCGATTTCATGGCGTGTTAAATGATTTAGGTGCAGATAATTTGTCAAGATTCAAGTTACCCAAATTGAAAGATAAAAGAGCTGAAAAGGGGTTAAGAAAACAAATCATTAGTGTTTTTAGTGTTGATGTTAACGAAATGGGACCTGTTGTAGAATCTATTGCTTCACCCTATACTTCTGACTCTTTATTTAATGAACGTGAGATATCTATTCTATTTACTACTGTAACAATGTTAGGAGTAAAAGAAATGATAATGGGTGAATTGAAACTAATCTTCGAGATATTTGACTCTGTTATGAATGATGGAAGACCAGCTAAGAAAATTATTGTTACTATATGTGGCGAAGATGCTGATAGTGGACAAGTAAGAACAATAGTTAGAAATATGATTCACAGTTCTAATAATGCTATAAAGAACCTTGAAAACATAATGGAAAGATAGTTCCTCATAGCTAAATAAATCATCATTATGAGTTATTAGATGAAAAATTGCAAATTATTTAGTAACAGAGAATTTTATAAAGTAGTTATTTATTTCTCAATTCATTACGAACAAAAGAATTTTAAACAATTCTTAACCGAATTTGCATTACAGAAACAAAAAATATGCTTCAAATTTACGAGTTAATTGAGGTACAGAAGTTGGCAATAGAAGCAGATCAAATAACAGATGATTTACTCATTGGATTAGATGAATATTTAGCCGCAGGTGTACATATAGGCACTAGAATTGGCACAAAATCAATGAAGGATTTTATTTACCTTATCCGTAGCGATGGATTGTATGTATTAGATGTTCGTGCAACTGATGAAAGAATAAGAACCTTAGCAAAATTCCTTGCACGATATGAACCAAATCAAATAGCCGTTTTTTCAGCCAGACAATATGGGCAAGTACCAGGAAGCAAACTTGCTAAAGCGTGTGGTTTTCGAAGCGTTCCTGGCAGATTTATCCCTGGAACTTTAACAAATCCAGAATTTTCGGGTTTTATTGAACCAGAAGTAATTCTCGTAACAGATCCACGTGCAGATAAACAAGCTATAAAAGAAGCAAACAAAATTGGCATTGTTGTTGCTGCAATGTGTGATACAGACAACGAATTAAAAGGAGTAGATATTTGTGTTCCAACAAATAATAAAGGACGCAGAGCTTTAGCTATAGTCTACTGGCTTTTAGCAAGAGAAATATTGAGAGCTCGAGGAGAAATTCCTCCAGATGGCACCATCTCTGAAACTGTTGAAGAATTCACATTTAAAGTACTCCCAAGTAGTATGCAAATTACTACTGAAGGTAAAGAAGGATCTACAGAAGGAGATTCTTAAGAGAACGTTGATTATTAATCAACTTTCTTTGCTTTTTATTGATTTTATAATATAATCCACAAGTAAATAGGTTGAGCATAGTCAGTAAACATTCTTTCTTTACTGACCTATTCCAAACCAATCAGGCATATTCCATCCCCAACCCTCATAACCAGTCAGTAATGTTATACCCCAAACTCCAAACGCTAAGGCTAATCCTAAACCTATAGATAATGGTAAACCAGGCATCATCTTCACTTTCTCGAGAAGCTTGATTGTAATAATGGAACCTATAATGACACCAACAAGAGCTCCAATAGCAGCAAAGAAACCCAACCTAATGAGAGCAAAACTAACGATCATTCCGAAAAAGGCTAAATCGCCAAGTCCCAATTCAATATAATCAACATAAACGTATTGAGCTTCCTCAGAAGCGATTGTCCTTTCTGGTAATTCAGTTAATGTTTTGGATTCATGTTCCATATTCACAGTTTCATTAATAGCTGGTTCTTCTTCAAGTGTATCCTTTACAGGATTTTCACTATTCTCTAATTCACGTTGTTCCTCGAGGTATCTTTCTTCACTGATTTCAGCGATTTTTTTGATGGGACCTCTAAAGACAGATATAATGTCATAGATGCTTAATCCAATCATAACAAAAACAGCAATAAGTGTAGGGAGAAATACTGACAAGAATGTTCCAGCAAGAACAGCAAATAACAGAGCCATGATTTGAGGCCAAGGATGTGGGATAATTTGGTAAAGCATTGATAACACAGTAACTATTGTATAACCCAATCCTACTACTATTCCTGCAGCAATAATTATCCATTGAGTTGTAGAGCTGAATTCAGATCCTTCTTTGAAAACATCAAGAAAATAGTAGGGAGCTGTATAAATTAGTAGAAATACAAAGAAAAATGTGGTTATTGAAATAGCTGTAGCAAATAGAGCTTTTAGTACTTTCATATTTCCATATTTGAAAACCAGAAATATTCCTGTTGCACCAATGAATGCTATTCCTACATAAAAAAGCACATTGTAAACAATATTACCAAATAAACCTCCGCCCGGAATTGTCCCTGAAGGAGGACCTTCTCCTCCACCAAAAGAAGTAAAAAAATAACCAAAGATTATAAAACTGCTAATACTACTCAATATAGCACTTATTAGAATTGGAATTGATAATGATATAATTCGCTTTTTAATGGTAACACTAAATGTTCCCAGTTGACTTGCATAACTCATAGTTGATGTTCCTTCTTTTTAATCTTGGCAGCCAATTGTAATACTATTAAGATTGGGTAACCTATCAAAAAACATTTGCTTTTATAACGAAAATTTCTCAATAGCTTATTAAAAGAAAGAAAAGATAGCCGAGAAACTAAGTACTAGCTTCTGCGGTTGTTTTAGCAGGTTCTTCATCAGCACCAGGTTTTTTGATGAAAGCAACTACTAATACAATTAATCCGACACCAAAAATTATTATACCAAACCATAATAGCCAATCTGACCATGTTAATGGATCATACATGATTGCACCGACAATTATCATAATAATTCCAATAACGAATTGGACTATTGCAGCAATAAATGGACCTTTTCTCACATGTTTCACATCCGTTGTTTGCTATTTTTGAGTTCTAATTGACTCAAATTGTTTCTGAGTGTCAGTTAATTAGAAATCCTACAATAAAAGGTTTCTGCTAAAAAATAATTTTGAGAAAGATACAAGAGATTCTTATAAAAGGTTTTTAATTTTTGAGGCTAATTCACTATGCTCATTTTTTATTAAATCGATAACAAATTCACCAAAATTAGGATCAAAAGCGCTTAATATATCTCTTACTTCTTGTTTTGTTGGATCTCTGTCTTTAAAAGAACCAAATTTCTGAATAACCTTATTAGCATTATTTATCATTTCATTAACTTTCACTCTTATAAATTTAGGTCGCTCTTTGGATCGTCTTCTCCACATTTGTCTTAAAAAACTATGAAGAAATTCAGATCTTGGACCACCATAGCAACTCATAGATTTGAAATCAACTTTAATGGCTCCTTTGAATAACTTATCAGTGCCTTCTTGAGCACCCATAATGTCAAATTTGTTAATGTCAATGCCAGCAAAATTAGCAGTCCAAATTTGAGCGTTAATGGCTTTATGTGGAGCGAATATGGACAATGCTTCAATGATATGATATATGTCTATTGGATCATCTCCAATCACTACTATAGGCTCTCCAACAATAATTGCTCTAACTGCAATATCTAATCCTTTTCTAATGTAAAATCCCGCAATATAAGCACAGTCTTTATGATTGCGAATTAATTTCTCAGATAAGGAAAGTCCAGCATCTAATGCAGCAATTCCAAATGTTTTCTTGACCTCATTTAAGTAAAGATCTGGTGAACGTCCTTCTATTTTTAGCGTATTAATATCTCGTGCAACTTTCAATAAAACTGAAACGGTGTTTGTAATTTCTTTGGTAAACTCTTTGGGATCAGTGATTTTCTTAATTCGCTTCACAAAATTCTTTGCATACTCAGAAGATTTGCCACCAATTATACGATTAGAATCAATATCTATGACAGTTGCCCAAGAATAGTATTTCAGTAAATCTTTAGGTATTGCAATTACATCAGCATCTTTAGGATGAACGAATGTTTTACTTTTGATACAGGTTAATCCCCTATGGGGAGTAAGTAATTCCATAGATTCAAAGAGTTTGTCTATAGTTTCCTCTTCAAATAAAGCAAAGTTCTCACTGATAATTACAATGAAATCACCCATGAAAAGTGCTTCATAAACATGCTCTAGATCTTTTTTGAATAAGGTATTCAAATAGAATGGATCTTTATTCTTTTCACTAGGAATTCTAATTTTTCCAGATGCAAATGCTTTTTCTCTTCGTAAAGAATTTGTTGGAAGAAAACCTGATTTAGGAATTATTATTGTAGCTCTATGCTTTTGGTCGATTTCTTTAGCAATAGGATCTTCTTTCAGTTTTATACTCTTAACTTCCTTTTTTACAGGAATTTTTTCAGGTGGTTCAGTAGCATCTACTAGTTTAGGTTGAATCGCATCAGTAATTACAAGATCAGGTAGATCAGCATCCAAAGATTCGGCACTTGGTATTCCAAATGAGCTTTCTGCACCCGCTGTTGATATATCCCAATCAGGTGGAGCCATCATTGCTGACTCAACAGTTTCAGATGGTATTTGGTTTGGAGGTACACTATCTGGTTGAGGTAAATCAATTAAAGAGTCAATTTCTTCTTTTTGTGAAGGTTGGGTTTCTGCTGGAATCTGTGATATTGTTTCGCTTGATTCTTCAGACTCAATTTGAGCTGGCCTACGTGTTATTAATCCAGGAGCCTTATCGGATTCAAAAGGTTTGATAGAATAATATGATTTATTTGAAATTGTTGTAATGAAAAGATATCCTCTTTGGTAAATTTCTCTTAATTGTCTATCTACCTCTTCTGTTGTAAGACCAGAAACTTGGGAAACCATATCTGGAGTTACAACTTGCATTTTTACAAGAACAAGTGCAACCATTTGCAGTTCAGTTGGAAGATTTAAGACTTCAAAAGCATCTAAATTCTTTCTTTTTCCTTTTGCTTCGATTTTTCTTCGTTCAAATGCTTTTACAAGAGATACTAAATTGCTATCAATGGATCTGAATTGACTCAAATCCTTACCATCAAATCCAGCTGCAATGTCTTCTTTAAAATCTAAAAAGAACTGTTCTTCTAATTCGGGGATAAAAACTGAAGGTATACTTGTTTCATCTAAATCCGCACCAACTACAAACAAGACACTATTGGTAGAATGATAATAATATTTAGTCCCTTCAATTATAATATCTTGAACTTTACCAGTGAATTCACTAATCGGTCCACTTAACCATCCATAAAATTTTTCTAACCGTTCACGTTCCTCTTGGTCGGATAATTTTATAAAACGCATGCCTGCAACGGGCGTATCTTTGATAATTATCCAAACAAACTGAATCATTACTTTGAACCTTCTAGCTAGTAATTTAGTATTTGGTAGTTAGGTCTTATAACTTTGTTATGAGCATTAGATATATGATATTTTCTAACTTTAGATTTTTTTCCATCATTTTAAGTTTAATGAAACAAGAAGGATTTACATTTAGATTTAAGCAATAAGAAATTGTAATTTGTAACTCTTAATAACCCCAATATTTGTTATCTTCACTCAAACTTCGCTTAAGTTGTATCAAGTCCTCTAATGCTTCTTTTTCATCAGTTGTTAAATCTTCATAATATTTTTCTTTGATTTTTCGAACAATACTTTCTGGTAAATTCACATATAGCACCATATCTTCAGTAATTTGTCTGCCCACTGTTGGTCCACGTATTGAAATAGCAACTTGTTGCCCTTTTTTAGCTTCTCTAATAGATTGACTGCTTTCTTGTATTTGTTGAATTGAACCACATTTCTTACCATCAGTACTCCTTATCAAAGGAGTCCTTGGAACTATTCGACCAGAGAGAATTTCTACACCAACGATTGCTGGTTTATTTGATCTAAAAACCATTCCAGGTAATATTTTGATTTTTGCGGGATATGTTAAATCCTTTAGACTTTCAGCTTTTAGTTTACTTTCAATTTCGATTTTCCAATGTTCATAATCATCTAGTAGAGTATAGATAATATCGCTTTGGAAAAATTCTATATCATTTACTTCTAGTTCTTCTTGTGCATCAGGCAAAATATTAACATTAAAAGCAACTATTGCTCCTAACGATGGAGATGTTTCTTTAACAACAATTGATTCAGCAACATTGTTCTTATTCACATCGCCAATATCAGCTAATTTGATTGGGATTTTTCTATCACGAAATTCTTTTACTAATGCTTCAAGTGCACCAAGTGTATCTGTTTTGATTATTATTCCTTCTTTATCTATATCAATTTTAATTACTTTCAGCTCTTCTTCAATTGTTTTGAAAGCATTTTCAATTTCCTCTTCTGTATTAGCTACCATAACTGGAGCGCCAGCAACAGCTTCACTTAATCCAGAACCAGTAATCTTTACGCCTGCAGCAGCATGAACCATATCTATTGAGTTGAATTTTTCTCGAGGATCTCGCATTTCATCTAACTCTTTAGGTTCTAGTAAAGCTCTAATTTTAGCTTTATGAGCCTTATCTTTACCACCAAATACAATTGTGTCTGTTTTTGAAAAAGTTCCCTTGTGAACTATAACATTGATGGTTTTTCCCATGCCAGTTTCTTCTGTAACTTCAAGAATTGTACCTTCCCCAAGACCTTCGCTGTAAACCAATTTCTTCAACAAAAACTGTTGAGCTAGTCCTGATAATACTAAAAACAAATCTTGAATACCTTCATGCGTTTTTGCACTAGTTGGAACAATTGCAACAATTTCAGTATAATCTCTAATTCGGTCATAACGATCTGATGGATAGCTTAACTTTGATAACTCACCCATTATTTCATACAAATGTCTGTCAAGTGCTTTCTGGGTATCTACAGTTTGTTTTTTAAGTGTACTACTAAATTGTTCACCTTCTTTTGATTTCCACCCAGCAACCCGATCAATTTTATTTGCCGCAACGAGGAATGGAATCTTTCTTTGTTTTAGTAAACGCATGGATTCAAATGTTTGTGGCTGGAATCCTGCATGCACATCTACTACAACAATTGCAATATCTGCAACCGAAGTTCCTCTTGCTCTAAGATTTAGAAAAGCTGCATGTCCAGGAGTATCTACAATTAAAATACCGGGGATTTTAAGCTTGATAGCTCCTTTAGTCATTAAATCTCCACAAATCTCTTGAATTGTTTCTATAGGAAAGAAAGAAGCACCGATTTGTTGAGTAATTCCTCCAGCTTCTCTTGCTTGGACAGCAGTTCCTCTTACAGCATCAAGAATAGAGGTCTTACCATGATCAATGTGTCCCAAAATAACACAAATAGGAGCTTTAATTTTCTTATTATCATCTATCTCTTTATCTGCTTTCTTTTTTGTTTCTTTTTTTGATTTTTCTTGGGACATAGTGATTAACCTCATTTAATATTTTGAAGATTACAGAATAGCGTTTATTCGTAAACCCAATCTTCATCGATCATCTCATAAGAAACGATTTCAGACTCTTTAAAGTAGATTGAATATTCTATTTTAGCATTTTCGGGTGAATCTGCAGCGTGAACTATGTTTCTACCAATAACCATCGCTAAATCACCGCGAATGGTACCAGCTTCTGCATCTATAGGATTTGTCGCACCAGCAATTTTACGAACACGTTTTACAGCATCTTTACCTTCAACAATCATAGCAACAACAGGTCCACTAGAAATGAATTTAATTAAACCATCATAGAAGGGTTTTCCTTTATGAATTGCATAATGCTTCTCAACCATTTCTTTTGTGAGTTGAAGCATTTTCATTGCAACAATACGTAAACCTACTTGTTCCAGTCTCGAGATAATATTTCCAACAAGTCGACGTTTTACACCATCAGGTTTTACCATAACAAATTCTCGTTCAAAATCACTCATTTGATTCACCTTACTATATTTCTGCAAAATTATTAGGTCAAAAAACTTTTGATGATGAAGAAATTTCCAAAATTACCTTTAATTGAAAAAAAGGCTTAGGAATTAAACCCAATCGCCAGTTTCAATTTTTGTTGGCAGATATTCTTCTGTGAAAAATTTAATACCACGACTTGCTAAAGCTTGAATTTCTGCTTTTTGTTTAGTAGAGACCATTAGCTTAAGTTCTTTTATCCATTCAGGTCGTACTTTTACGAATCTTTCCTCCATCATCATCTTGGCTCGTGAAATGTCCATTTTACTCATAGGTAAACGACAATTTTGAGGTAGATTATATTTGTCCAAATCTGAAGGTCTTACACCTAACCATTTAATATCTGGAGTTGCTAACTCATATGATTCGTAAGATAAAGCTTTACTACCCAAACCATAAACTCTTAGAATATCCAAACCATAAGGATCAGAATCCATAATAGCAAAAACTGGTAATTGTAAATCATTATTCATTTTACGCAAGAAAATCCTTGTTGCAACATTTGGTTGACCACTGCCGGTAAGAATTACACAAGGATATTTCTCGTAAAACTTATCTTCTGCTAATCTTAGAAAAGCTGCTTGTTTCTCCACTACTAGAATAAATTCAGCATCAGATTCTAAATCAGTAATGTGATCTTGCATTGGATTTACATTTTTCCCACTTGACCCTTGTTTTGTACAATCTATTAAATCACCATTGTCTCTATAAGAAACTCTACCAACAACTAAACCTCGATCATTTGCTGTAACATGGATATTTTTTCTATAAGTACCAAGCATTACTGCACTATCTTCTATTAAGGGGTCACTACCACGATTCTGATCCTCAAAAAGTGCAACATCAGTATAGAAAACTTCTCTTTTACTACCATGAATGCCTAGTTCTAAAAGTTCGTGAATTATCTGCAAAACTCTTAATTGTGCGGTGAATTTCTTTATAGTACTTATATCATCCCATTTTCTATCTAGATAATTTTGTCCTAGAAGTAGTAAATCTGATTCTTCATCATAAATTACATTACTTGCACTTCTAGAAGGTACTTTTAATGATGGAGTTCCAGAATTTATAGTATCAACAAATACCTTTCTAAAAATCTCTTCAATTCTTCTCATGCCTTCTTCTCTACTAATCTCAGAAATTTCATGTATACCTTCTGGAAGATCTTCGATTTTCTTTCTG
>JAUVZH010000289.1 GCA_030602675.1 Candidatus Heimdallarchaeota archaeon
GATGAGATTATGAAAAGCGTCAAGAATTCAAAGGAAGAAGTATTACAACTAGAGATAAGTTTAGACACCATCTCAGATGAAGAACAAAAGAATACACTGATTGAAATTATAACCTCTATGTATAATTTCCTTAAGAAAGAAGATCTCTTAGCAAAATTACCTCAATATACATCATCTGAATGAAAAATACTCAAGCTTTCTATTATTCACTTGAGTTATTTTCAATTCTCATTTTGGACATCTTTATTTGCTCTTTAATAGATTCACTAAAAACTGCTTTTTCAATGGCAAGATCCTCTACATTCATATACGTTAAAGTAAAAGCAATATCAAATAGTGGATAAAAGAGTCCTCTTACAAATATCATGCCAAATTGAACCCAAATTCCAGTATAAATTTGTGTGAAGTATAAACTTAAACCCCATGGTAAGAAAAGTCCAAGTGTAGCAAAGACAATGAAGACTATTGTAGTTCTAATATAATTTTTGTGAGAAGATAATCGCCAAGAAGTTTGTATTGCTGCTCCAACATGTAGATTATCTTTGCACATACCTGCTATGAACATAGATATTCTTCCATAGAAAATTAATGGAATTGCTATAGCTAGACTAACTATCATCCAACCAAAAACATAGGCATATAAGAACGTACTACCTTGAAGTATCACTGCTAGTAATATTAATACAAAAGGCAACGCTGCTATTGTAATTAAGAATAATGTGAGTAACAAAATTTCTTTAGTCTTTCTAAATGTTCTATCTATTACCCAAAAGACATTTGCTTTCCCTTCCTCAATAGTTTTGCATGTTATATTTGTCAACAAAGAACTTCTATACATTATAGCAATAAATACTAGCAACAGAAGAAAAGCAAAAGCTGTCATCATGTTTTCTCTTTGATTCCTAGTTTCACCAATAAAATTCATACTAAATTCAATGACTGGTCCATAGAGATAGTCTCGTGCAGATAATTTTATGATGACTATTTGACTTATTCCAAAGAGTATAAATTCAGGAATAAGTGCTAAAAAGAAGTACTTCAAAAATTGTTTTCCATAAATTTTAAATGGTTTGTAAAGTAATTTATGAATTTCCTTATCGTTATAACTTATCCATGGCTCTGTTTCTTCCATTTGAATAGCCTCAATAGTTGACAAATGTGTTTGTACAAGATTTTATTTTATATAAAAATAGTCTAATTAGTCTGATTTGAAGAAAAGGATTTCACTTCACACCAATTAAGCTGGCACGAAAAATGAAATAATCAAATTGAGTGGCAATGGTAGACAAATAATCCCTATAATAAAGCCTAAGATGATATAAACATACTTTGACCAATGAACAGATGAGACATCATCCGTTGATCCTGGATGCTGAGTAAAACTCATCAAAAGGACAAATAAACCAAAGTATCTTGTAAAGGGATTAAGTACTAGTAGCAAAGCAAAAACCATTGAAATTATTCTGTGCGGAATATGTCCGAAAACTGCTCGAGATGTATGACCACCATCCAATTGAGAAACAGGCATGAGATTCAAACCAGTAAGAAGCATACCTACGTATCCTGCAAACATCATTGGATGCATTGCTACAGTTTGAACTGTCGGATCAAAGTAAGGTAATATTCTTGTAAATTGCCCAAATAATACTAGAGCATCCATAAGTAACACAGTAGGAATATCAACTGGGTCTACGGTAGTCGTATCAGGTGTAATATCTATTACATATGATAGCTTTAAACCAATAATAAACACTGGAATGGTTACTAGGAATCCTGCTGCAGGTCCTGAAATGCCAATATCAAATAGATCATCTCTTGTTGCTAAAGGTTCTTTTTGTCTTATTAGAGCTCCAAAAGTACCTAATGTTTGAAAACCCGGTAAAGGTGGAATGGGAATAAAGTATGGCAGGGATGCATCAATCTTCTTTAATCTCGAGACAGAATAATGTCCTAATTCATGAATGGTTAAGATCCCCATTATTGATAATGTAAATAGGAAGACATCTAAAGCTGGTTTTCCCTCGAAACCATATTCTGTATACAGAGATTGTGCAAATTGCCAACCAGCGATGGATACTGTAACAATAGTTGCTACAAATAATCCAATATTCCAGCCAATGGTTTTTATGTTGTAGCGTTCTTTGTTTGTTTCTGGTTTCCAATAATAAAATCTAAGCGCAACTTGCTTTACTTCTGGAGAGATTCTTTCATTACGGATAATTACCTTTAAGTTCTTTTCAGTTATCATTGAATCGCTTCTTAATTTAGCGAATGTTTCATTACTATTCTCTGGTCTTTGAACATAGAATAACAATCCAGTTGTTTGACTATTTGCTTTATCAATTATTGTAACATATTTGCCAACTATTTCTGATAATTCATCAAAAGACAATTCAACGGGAATATTTGCGCGATCTTTAGGTGAGAAAACAGAAATTGTTTCTGAAACAATCTGTTCTACTTCTAGTTTTCTATACTGCTCTAATTCTGTAAAACCTTGTTTTGTAAGTGGTGCACCACAGATGCCACAAACATCACCTGATGTTGTACCACCACAACGCCAACACTTTGTACTTTGGGTTGGCTCTTGACGGTTTAAAAGCTCTGCTTTTAATTGTTCACTTAAAGGTGCATTACATTTTTCGCAATAATCTTTCTTTTGAAAACTAATATCAGCTCCACAGTGCCAACAAAACTGAACTTCTGATGAATCACCTATCCCTTTTACTTCCTTCTTTTCTTCCTTGGTTTCTTTTTCATCTTTAGAAGGGGATGAATTATTTGTTTCTTCTGATGACACTAGAATTCCTCAATATGAAGCTACTACGTACTACTCATAACAATTACTGATATAAAGACTATCATTCACTTGCAAATTTTTTATTTACAAGCAACTTTAGTTATTAATTGTTTGAAATGAAGAAGAAAATGGTCAATGGTAAGCAGCTTATGGCTATCAGTATTGCAAATACTTCGATAATGTATCTGGTCCAATGTACTGACACTGCTTCATTAGTAACGGGTGTTTGATAAACATTTAAGGGAACAAACATTGTTAAGATTCCAAGGGTCCAGGTATTATAGTTTAACATAATAAATAGTGCAGAAATAAAAGAAAATACTCGAGAGACTTTTTCATTAACAAGACTTCTTAACATGAATCCACCATCAAGCATCGAACCTGGCAAAAAATTAATCCCATTTAATATTATTCCAACTAATCCTGCATAAGCTAAAGGATGTAAGAATTTCACTTGGGTTTCAGGATTGAATGATGGAGAAATGCCTGTATTAGCACCAAACCAATCTAAAAACCACCCCATTAAAAGGAAAGGGTCAAAATTTTGCATTTGTTCAATTCTCTTTAACGTTTCAGTCGTAAGAGAACTTTTGTCTTGGATGTATGGCAAAGCAATACCTCCGATGTAAATTCCTATTGACAGTGTCAATCCAAAAACAGGTCCAAGCAAAAACAAATCAAATAAATCATTTCTTTTTCGTAGAGGATTTATAACTCTGATGAAACCTCCTGCTGAACCCAACATAAAAAAGCTTAACAATCCCGGAGTTGGCGGTAGCGGGATAAAGAAAGGGAGAGAAAGTTTGATTTTTTTCAAGCGTTGTATTAGTACATGTCCCAGTTCATGTGTAAAGATGATTGCTAAGAGTGCAAAGGTGAAAATAGAAACATCAACAAAGATATTTTTGTTAATAATTATCACACCATAAATTTCTCGATAATATAGCCAGCTAGAGAGAAAAATACTGCAGAAAGTCAACAGTAATAGTAGCAGTTTCCAGCGAATCTTATTGAAAGCAAATCTCTTGATGGTGTCTTCTGGTATCCAGTAAAAGAATCTCATAATGGCATATTTTTCTGAATCTGAAGATCGTTTTGTTTTACGTATTATTGGTCTAAGATAATTTTCAATGAGCAAGCTTTCGTTTTCAAAACTATCAAATACTTTAGGGTTTTCAGGCATATGAACGATGATTTCAGGACCAAAATTCGTTAAGGTAGCATTAACTACTTGAAAGTGCTTTTGTACAATTGATTCCAACTCAAGGAATCTAACATCGGTTCTGATAACTTGTCTGTCTTTCGGGGAAAGAATGAAAACAAATTCCTCTTCTAATGGAATTTGTTCAAATACTTGTGCTTTCACTGCTTCCTTTAGGAGATTAATTCCTTGTTTCGTAATTGGACTTCCACAAATACCACAAATATCTCCTGAAGTGGTTCCTTTGCATCTCCAACATCTAATTGATTCATCAGAAGATATTCGACTTAAAACCTCTAATTTTACCTCTTCTTTTATAGGTACTTTACAATCATCACACCATTCATCACTGGTTAATTTTGAACTACAATTCCAACAATATTCAAGCAATGGAGAAGGATAATCTTCGTTTTGTTTTGATTGCTTTTTATCCCGTTTGGAATCCAAAAAAATACCCCTTAGTAAGTA
>JAUVZH010000015.1 GCA_030602675.1 Candidatus Heimdallarchaeota archaeon
GATGAGAGTTGGTAAGGAATGAATAAATCAATATCACTAGTTTCTGAAACATCTCCTCGAGTAATGGATCCATATAGAACTGCTTGTATGTTATGCTGTGCGAGCTTTTCCATAATTCTTAGAGCATCAGCTCTTAGTTTACTAAATAATTGCCAGTGTTCACTAGAATACTTCACATCTATAATATCTGCAATTCCTTTTGGTTTTACTCCTGAAGATTTACGTTTCATTATTACACCTTAAACAATTACTAAATAATGTAAAATTCCCTTCTTAATTTCTTTTTCGAGAGTCTAAGTAAAAACTTATGACAGCTTTTTTAAAATATATACTATTATCTTCGTCTTACCTAGTAATTCTAAGATTAAACTCTGAGGAAATTAGATTTGAACTGGATATATTCACTACTTATACTTGCAGCAGTTTGGTTTATAGTCTATGTTCTAGGTCGTTTGTTGAAAGTTGATGAACGTTTTGATTGGACACTTGGTCCTTTATTCTTGTTAATGCGTACAAAACGTTTCAATAAGTTCATTACAAGAATTGCTAAGAAATACGCTAGATTTTGGCGAACGTTTGGCAATATTTCAATTGTTGTAGGTTTACTCATGACTTTAGCTTCTATTGGAGTTTTAATCTTCAGTGTAACAAATTACTTCAAACCAGTTATTCCTATAGAAGGGCCTACTGTAGGATTAATCATTCCTGGCATTACTATTTCCTTTAAGACAGCTCTTTATCTTATAATCCCAATAATATTAATTATGATTCCACATGAGTTGGCACATGGCGTTGTAAGTCATGCTGATGGAGTAAAGCTAAAATCTACAGGTCTTGCGTTCTTCGCTGTGTTCTTCGGTGCTTTTGTTGAACCAGATGAAGAAGATATGATTAAATCATCTCATAAAACAAGAATGCGAACATATGCATCTGGTATGTTTCCAAATTTAATTCTTGGATTAATAACAATACCTTTGTTGATTTTTTCACCTAATATTCTAGCTCCATTTTATCATCCTCCTGATGGAATTCTTATCCAAGAAGTTGTGGATGATACTCCTGCTGCTCTTAGTGGTCTTAAACGTGGCATAGCAATATTTGATGTTAATGGTACTCATTTAGCAAGTGTTAGTGATTTTTCAGACTATATGAATCAACGAAGTCCAAATGAACTTCTAGTTCTAAATACAACAGAAGGAATTATACAAGTGCGTTTAGGTGTGAGTCCACAAAACGATTCTCAAGGCTATTTGGGTGTTTATACTACTTCTTATCAAGAACCGAAATTTAACTTTGCTGCTAAATTCTTCCCTTACTTCTTCAATCAAGAATTGATGTGGACTATTGTAATAGCTTTCGGATCTGTTTTGTTTAATGCCTTACCCATACCATTTCTACTAGATGGTGATAAATTACTTACATCCTTTTTATTCCAATATGTGAAAAATGAAAAAGCAGCATTAATAATCCTTGATGTTTTCAGATTCCTTGCGCTAGCTTTATTCTTAGCTGTTTTGATAATTCCTATTGCAAGGTATGGTTTTGTTCCTTTCGGATGATTATTAAAGAAATTTAATTTAAACTAATTTGGGAGTCTAAAATCTATGAGCAATCAATCTCCAATTTGCTATGCATGCGATAAAAAACCAGCAGTAACATATCGCAGAATTGATGGAAGATACCTTTGCAAAGATTGTTTTTCAAAATGGGTGATTGCTACTGTTAAAAAAACAATTGGACAGAAGAAATTTTTCAAAAGAAATGATAGAATCATTGTTGGATTATCTGGTGGTAAAGATAGTACTGTTTTACTAGATGTTTTATCTAAAATTGAGCACAAGTTCCCTTCTGAATTGATTGCGGTCTGTATAGATGAAGGTATATCTAATTATCGTGAGGACGGCTTACCTATAGCTGAAATGAATGCAAAAAGGCTTGATATTGAATTTCATATGTTTTCATTCAAGGATTTGTTTGGTTATTCATTAGATGATATCGTTACTCGTTCTAGAGAATTACGAACAAAACTACCTTCAACACGACAAACAAAATTAATTCAACATCGACCATGTTCATTCTGTGGAGTTTTTCGTAGAAAAGCATTAAATATTGCTGCAAGGAAATTAGATGGCGATAAAGTAGCTACAGGTCATAATCTGAATGATGTCTCACAAACAATTATGTTAAATCTGTTACGTGGAGATGCAAATAAACTTTTGAGAGGGGATCTTAAACCCGAAAAGGTTCATGAGTTATTTGTACCTAGAGTAAAACCATTGCAAAATGTTGCTGAACGCGATGTTGTTCTATATGCTTTCTACAATGAGATAACTTATCACACAACTGAATGTCCTTATGCAGTAGAAGCAATGCGTTTGGATGTTAGAAATTTTGTCACTGAGATTGAAGCGAAATACCCAGGTACTTTGAACTCGATTAGAAATAGCATGGAAACTATTAGTAAAAAATGTCCAGAAGAATTATTGACTGCTAAAAAAAATAACAACGAAAAGGAAAGCATTCAATTATGTGTTATCTGCTCTGAACCATCAAGTAGTAAAATTTGCAAAGGTTGTCAGATGCTTGAAGCTCTCTTCAAAAAAAGCAAGTAAATGATTGAATAAATCATTCACTTATCATAGTTCTTAATACTTTATGTAAAATGCCGCCGTTTTTGTAATATTCGACCTCTACCTGTGAATCTAATCTTGCAAGTACTTTAAACTTCTTTTCAGAGCCTAGTTTGTCCTTTACAATAACTGTTAATTCCTTGCCTGTGGTAATATCATCAATTCCCAGAATATCAAAAATTTCTTCACCACTTAGTTTGAGTTTTTCAACACTTTCACCTTTCATAAACTCAAGTGGTAATACACCCATACCAACAAGATTACTACGATGGATTCTTTCGTATGATTCTGCAATTACGGCTTTTACTTCTAATAGTAATGTACCTTTTGCCGCCCAATCACGAGAACTGCCAGTACCATATTCTTTACCAGCAAGAACGATTAGCGGAATCTTCTTTTTTATATACATCATTGCTGCTTCATAAATTGACATAGTTTCTCCTAAAGGAATGAATTGAGTCCAACCACCTTCTTTATCAGGTGTTAATCTATTTCTTAGACGAATGTTCCCAAAAGTACCACGCATCATAATTTCGTGATTACCTCTTCTTGAACCAAATGAATTGAAATTCAAAGGTTGAATCCCTTTACTTATCAGATATTTTCCAGCTGGATCTTTCGCTGGAATTACTCCTGCTGGTGAAATATGATCTGTTGTTATAGTGTTTCCAAGTAAAGCAAGAACATGTGCATTTCTAATATTCCCTGTTTTTGGAGGTTTAACTGGAAAATCAATAAAAAATGGCGGTTCTTGAATATAAGTTGATTGTTCATCCCAAACATACACTTTTCCTTCTGGAATTTCCAGATTTTCCCAATGATCTGTTCCTTCAAAGATTTCAGCATATTGCTTTCTAAACATTTTATCTGAAACATGTTTTGTGATTAGTTCATCAACTTCACTATTATCAGGCCATATGTCTTTTAGAAATACTGCATTACCTTCCTTATCAAAACCAATGGGGTCGCTATCTAAGTTAATATCTACTGTTCCTGCTAAAGCATAAGCAACAACCAAAATTGGTGAAGCTAAATAGTTTGCTTTTGTGTATGGATTTATCCTTCCTTCGAAATTTCGGTTTCCACTCAACACTGCTGCTACTACTAGATCTTTTTCCTGTATTTCTTTTATGATCCCTTCATTCAATGGTCCGCTGTTACCAATACATGTAGTGCATCCATAACCAACAACATGAAATCCTAATTTCTCAAGATAGGGTAACAATTGGGATTTTTGCAGATAATCTGTTACTACTCTAGAACCTGGTGCCAAACTAGTTTTTACAAATGAGCTGACTTCTAATCCTTTCTCAACTGCTTTCTTTGCTAACAATCCTGCTCCTATTAGAACTGATGGATTTGAGGTATTTGTACAAGATGTAATTGCTGCAATTACTACTGACCCATGTTTCAGACTGTTTGAATTGTTTTGGTTCTCATCAGCTTTCTTTTCCAACCAATCCTGATAATTTGGATCCAATTCTGTGAATCTTTCAATTCTAGAACATCCACCTTCTTCATCCCATCGATCTTGCTCATCATCGTGCAATAAATCATCAGTAGAGATTATTTTACCAAAAACCTCCTTTAATGCTGAGTGAAATGCGACTTTCATTTTGTTCATAGATATGCGATCTTGTGGTCGCTTTGGACCTGCTAGACTTGGTTCCACTATAGCTAAATCTAGTTCAAGTATATCAGTGTAAATGGGTTCAGGAGCTTTTTGATTATAGAATAATCCTTGTTTTATTGCATAAGCTTTAATCAATTCAATTTGATTTTTTGTTCTACCAGATAACTTGAGATAGTTTAATGTTTGCTCATCAATAGGGAAAAATCCACAAGTTGCACCATATTCAGGAGACATATTAGAGATAGTTGCTCTGTCTGGTAAACTTAAATTACTTAAACCTGGACCAAGGAACTCAACAAATTTACCTACAACACCGTATTCTCTTAGCATTTGAGTTATTGTTAAGACAAGATCAGTAGCAGTTACTCCTTTGTTTAAATCTCCTAATAGACGGACGCCAATAACATCTGGAATTGGCATATAGTATGGTTGACCAAGCATTACAGCTTCTGCTTCAATACCTCCAACACCCCAACCTAAAACCCCAATTCCATTTATCATAGTTGTATGTGAATCAGTTCCTACAAGTGTATCTGGAAAAGCAAACAATTCATTTTCTATCTCTTTAAGTTGTACAACTGATGCTAGATATTCTAGATTGACTTGATGTACAATCCCTCTCCCAGGTGGAACTACCCTGAAATTCGCAAATGCTTTTTGAGCCCACCTTATTAGCGAATACCTTTCTTTATTTCTCTCAAATTCCTTTTTTTCGTTACTTGCTATTGCATCTTTTGTTCCATAATAATCAACTTGTATTGAATGGTCAATTACTAGATCTACAGGAACAAGTGGATTTATTCTGGTTGGATCTTTATTGAATCGCTGAATTGCTGATCTCATTGCTGCCAAATCAACAACTGCTGGGACACCTGTAAAATCTTGTAAAATTACTCTTGCAGGAATAAATGGAATCTCAGAATCCGTTTTGTTTGTTGAGTTCCAATTTCCAATACTCAGAACATGTTCTTTTGTAACTATTATACCATCTACTTTTCGTAAAATAGCTTCAAGAAGAATCTTTATTGTAAATGGTAATCGATTTATGTTTTTGATTCCTATTTTTTCTAATCTATCTAAGCTAAAAATTTTTACAGTTTTTTCTCCAATCTTAAGCTTTTCAATTACACCCAAAGGATCAGTTTTCAATTAATTCACCAGTTTTTCTTAAATAATGATATCACCTGTTACATCCTTAATGGATTTACAATCAGTCATTTTCATCGCTTTCTTTAAAGTAGATTGTAAATGATTCATTAAACGGGTTACTCCTTCTATTCCTCCACCAACAGCAGCTCTAATTACATCTCGACCTACTAATACTCCTTCCGCTCCTAATGCAAGAACCTTCAAAACATCATAACCAGTTCTTATACCACCATCAATAAGAATGGTTGTTTTTCCTTTATATGCTTCAACAATACTCGGAAGAATATCTGCTGTTCCTGGAGTATGATCTAAAACACGTCCTCCATGATTTGATACAACAATTGCTTTTGCACCTGCTTCCACAGCTTCTTTTGCATCTTTAACACCCATAATACCTTTCACAATAAATGGTAGAGATGTGGATTTTACTAATTCTTTCAGATCCTCAACTGTTTTACTAAAAACTGGTTTATTGTGTTTAGCCATTATAAGAGAACCGCAACCATCAGTATCTATACCCACTGCTATTGCTCCAGCTTTTTCAGCTTTCTTGAAAAATTTAATTATAGTTTCTTGTTTTCTTGGCTTGCTTATTTTTATCCCCCATCCCCCTGCTTCTGCTATCGCATCTATTCCAAATGTATTCTCTAATGAATAGGTGTAAGTTTCTCCTCTAAAACCAATTGTTCCTGCTTCTTTGCAACCAAGAACAATCGCTCGACATAGTTCCTTCTCTGTTATTACATCATCCCCTCCAAAACTATTGACCCCTGTTACACTTGCAGCCATTATTGGCATTGAGATTTTTTTTCCAAGAAAAGTTGTTTCTGTAGTTGGTTCGAAATTTTCACTTATAACTCTCATTTTAAGCTTTATTTTCTTTAGAGCTTTTACATTGTTTGTGAAACTTGCACCAGTACCTGCTCCTCCCATACCTAATTTGCGCCCATAACTTTGTCCTTGACATAAACGAGAAGGATCACCATCGCATATTTTATAAATTCCACAAATACCTTTCAATTTCTCTTTAGCTTTTTTTCTGTCTTCTTCTACTGACATATTCTTCACCAATATTTTAGTAAATAAAGGAAAACTCTGTTTGAACTTATGCCAATAACAATGAATATATTCTTGTTAATTAAATCAATGGTTTAAAACTTATTGTGTAAATATCTAGGAAGAATCTCATATGAGTTTTTATTTAATAAATCCTAGTAAACGGAATGATTTTTAAAGCTAAACGTTCACAAAAATCTTGGCAAGTCTAGACGGGGTGCTAGGGCTCCTCTATAACGGCAAATGCTCTATAGCCGGTCAAAGACCCATTTGAGGTGATGCGATTAATTCAAGCGCCCAATGGAAGCCGTCGAAACGACGTCCTAGAAGATGTTTAATCATGGAAACCCTCGCCGGAGGGCAGGGTAAGAAAGTGTAGAGATCAAATCGGTTAGGCACGGAAGTGAGCGTCCGTCCGTCTCGTTAAGCATGCCTCTGGGGGTGCGGCGTGGAGGTAACTGTTGGTAGCGAGGTTTTAGTTTAGTCAACGAGCTTGGGGACTTGCCACTTATTTTTGCATTAAAAAAGAGAATAAATACAATTAACTTGTATTCATTCCGATAACTTCTATTGGGTCTTGATTAAAAGTAACAGCAATTTGAACAAAAATCTTCTTTCCACTCGTGGTTTCTGCACCTATAATTGTTATTCCTGTCATAGTTGAAAGAATGAAATTAATCATTTCTTTTGCGCTTGGAAACTTTTGCTCGATAAGGTCATATTTTTTCTTATATTCACTGAAGACTGTATATTCCCACATTTTCTTAATAGTTACCTCATTGTTTATTTTCAATACTTTTCTGTTTTGGGGAATTCCTTGAAAAACCTTATAATCATCTGTCAATTTATCAGGAAGTTTATCAACAAAAAATGCTCTAACTAAATTCGTTTTTGCAGAAATAGCTGACTCAATTTGTAGAGATAGGAATGGATCTTCATCCTTCATAAAAATAACTTGGAATGCAAGATCTTGAGCGTTCGTTAACTTCTCAGCTAGTAAATATCTTGCAATGCTTTTAGCAATAATTTTTGGTGCTGCTTTTCTTTCTTCTCCTTCTTCACGCAAGCATTTGGTACCTATTTCTTCATATATTTTGGCTGCTTCAACATTTTTACCTTCTACTTCTAATTTTTGTGCTTTATCCAAATCAGCTTGATACTTCATAATCTCTAAACACCTTTACTTATCTTATAACAGAAATTCTTTCTTATTATTTAACACTCTATGAGTGTTCTTTAATAATAATTTGTTGTTTTTAACAAAAACAAGTTGGAAATTAAAAAATAGATAAAAAATAAAAGAAATGAAACTAAAAACTCTAAGGTTATTAGCTTCTTCTTCTTCTCCTGGCTCGTCCACCAGTAAGAATCTTTTGTTCGTATCGCTCGGTCCATTTGAGTTTTCTTGGGTTTCTCTTGAAATCCATCATTGAAACTCGACACTTACGAGAACAGAACCACAAAATAGATCCATCATTTTTTACAAACATGGTACCAGTTCCTGGTTCTATAGAGGATGCACAAAAAGCACAAGTTTGTTCTTTCATTTCAATTTCTCCTTGTACTTGTTTAATTATCTTCTTCCTCTCATTCGTCGAGCTTCGCGCTCAGTTTCACGAAGGATTAAAATATCGCCAACTCTAATGGGGCCTTTAACATTACGAGTGATAATTCTCATTCTGTCTGGTCCTTCTAGAACGCGTACTTTGCACTGAAGAACTTCACCGGTTACTCCTGTACGAGCTACGACTTGAACAATTTCAGCGGGATAGGATCTGTCTTCAGATTCACTACCCGAATATCTAGGTGCTCTTCTGCTCATTTCTTAACCTTCTTATTTTGTGATAATTATTTCTTCAATGCTGCAAGTTTCTTCACAAGAGCATCTAAAGCATCCTTGGCACTGCCCGGATGAGTGATCCCTGCACTTGCAGAAGGACGATCTAAACCTATTGCTTTACCAAGATCTTTTCTTGATCCACAAACAATGTAAGGGATGTTCTTCTCTTCACAGAGAAGTGGTAAATGCATTACAATTTCTTGAGGTTGAACATCATCAGCAATAAGAACAAGCTTTGCTGTGTTTCTTTCAATTGCTTTTGTTGTTTCATTTGTACCTTTTTTGGTTTTGCCAGTGTCTCTGGCTTTCTCAAGAACCTTTAAGGCTTCTTGTTTCAATTCTGCTGGCACATCTACATTAACGTAAAATGGTTTGCTCATTTGTTATTATTCCTCCTCGAGCTTCCTCATCGCCAATTAACATTGATAATTTAATTGGCTAGTCATCGCTTGAGGTAAATACCTTATCTTTGCAAAAACTAGGAACAGTATTTTAAGTTTTTCCTTAAGAAGGACTATTTTCCTTTTTGTTTCTTACGGATAACAATTATCTCATCAAGAAATGCTTTAAATTCAAGATTGATGTTATCAGAAAATTGCTTTAAAGCATTTGCAACTAGTTTTGAAAATTCTTCATCTTTATCTTTTTCTTTACTTTCTTCATGCTCCAAGAGTTTTAATAGCGAGTTTCCAATTCGAAAAATAATTGTTCTGTTTTTGAATGGTGTTTTTCTTAGTGAACTAACTGCAATCTTTTGAAAAGCTTTGTTTGAAGATATTTCAAGTAAATCAAGAATCAATTGCAAACCTGCAAGATGTCCGGTATTAACTAGCTCTTTTATTGCTCTTCCACGAAGTTTTCCATCTGTATCAGGATTATTAATCGCTTTTATGAGATATTCAACACTTTGTGAATCACCAATTTTACCTAGAAGTTCAATTGCTTTAGCTCTCATTTCAAAAAATTCTTCATGATCATCAATCGTACTTGCTAAAATCGAAGGTAAATCGCTTCCACCAATAAGCAATAGTGATTTAGTTGCTTGGTGTGTTATGGTAGCATCTTTTTCAATTAATGCTTGTCTTAATGTAGCAATAAGAGCCCAAGTTGCTCTTGTATCACCCAATCTTCCAAGAAGATTTGCAGCAAATCTTCGTATTTCTTTATGTTTGTCATTCTGCAATGCTTTTATCAAAGGATCTACTGCTTTCTCTCTCCCTAATCTAAATAATTTGCTAGCAGCTCCAAAACGCTTATTCCAATCCGGATCATTTTCGAGTGTCTGAATTAGTGGCTCCAAATCTTCTTTTATTGGAGAGTCATCATCTGGAAATTTACTCATCATTTTAACCTCGAATATTTAATCTTGTAAATTGAAACCTCTTGCTGTTAACCATTGAGCAATTTTACCAACAAAAGCTAAAGGCACCTGTTTTAATTCATCTAGATTTTTAGCTCCGACTAGAAACATTGCTGTTTTCAATTCTTGTATAAACTGTTCTATGTAATTAATTAATTGTTTTTCTGTTGAGGTACGGCTTATTCGGACTATTGGTAGAGCTATACCTACCAAGTTTGCACCAATTGCTAATGCTTTTGCAGCTTGCAAACCGTTACGTATTCCACCAGATGAAATGATTTCGATTTTATCTTTCAGTAGACTAACTTCTAATGTGCTGTAAGCAGTAGGTATTCCCCAATTACCAAATAACTCTCCTACTCGACTATTCACATCATAACCTTGTTGATTTGCACGTATAGCTTCAACCTTTGACCAACTTGTCCCCCCTGCTCCAGCGATGTCAATAGCTGCAACATTAGCTCCTACTAGCTTATTCGCTTCTTCAAGAGCAATTCCTGAACCGATTTCCTTTACTATTACGGGTTGTTTGAGTTCTTTGCCCATTTTAGCAATTTTAGGAATCAAGTTGCGGAAATTTGTATCTCCTTCTGGTTGGATAATTTCTTGCAATGGATTCAGGTGAAGAACAAGAGCATTAGCTGAAATCATCTCTATAACATTGTTTACTTCTTCAAAACCATAATCATTATTGAGTTGAATTGCACCAAGGTTTGCTGCAACAAAAGCTGTTGGAGCGTTCTCTCGGACAACCTTGAAAGTACTTTCTAGAGAGCTATCTTCTAGAGCTGCTCGTTGACTACCGACCCCAATTCCAATTGAGTATTTTTCTGCAATTTTTCCAAGCATTTTATTGATTTTCTTTGCTTCTTTTGCACCACCAGTTATTGGTGAAATGAAAATTGGAAAGTTAAATTTGTGTTTCAGGAACTGAGTATCCAATGTTATTTCATCGAAATTTATTTCAGGAGCAGCTTTATGAACAAATAGAATATCTTCAAATCCAGTGCTTTTAGACATTTCAACATCATAGTTATCATCACAACAAATTTCGAGATGGTCAATTTTTCTATTTGTAGTTGCTTTGGAAGGTTTTTCCTCTTTCACTTTAGAATCACCAACAGTAGATCCACTATTATTCATATTCAAGGCACCAAGATACTACTTATAATGTAAGCTGAATTACTCATTAATGATTTTTAAATTATTATCCTATTATTAACTGTTAGAATCAGAAACTTTTCTACTATCAAATGAAATCATATTCTCAAGTAGAATCAATCATATCATTTTCATCTTTGAAACCTAGTTTTTTGGCAATTCTATATAAGGCTTCAGAAGCTGTAGCTCGTGTTAATTTAAATTCATCATCTTCAAGTGCAGCAGTTAATATATCAACAGATTTCAAATCAGGAATTGTTGAAATCACTTCTGTGATACGACTTTTAACTTCATCAGAAGTTTCGCTTTGAAAAATTAACAACAAGTTATCTAAAATTGTAGGATCTGTACTTATAAGCAAAGATGTAGCAGCTTGAACGCGAACTTCTTGAGAAGGATCTTCTTTTAGGTGTTTCAAAATATACCGGGTAAATTCCTTGGATTTCATTTTACCAAAGGCTTCGATAATGGCTTCTCTAACCCAAATTGATTCTTCTTGCTCTAAAATTGGGATCATAAGTTTTGCAGCTGAGATATTTTCTAAATTACCAATTGAATAAGCTATAGCAATCCTAACTATTGGAGAAATTTCTTCTTCAAAAATAACACCTAGTTCTTTCGCAATTTTTTTGTTTTCATAAAATTTACCTAAAGAACGTGCAGAAGCAGCTCGTACATCTTCAGATTGATCTTTCATAAGAGCTTTTAGCAAAGCATCAATTGCTTTCTCCTCACCTGTATTGCCAAGGGCTTTTGCAGCTTCCTCTCGAGTGGCTTCATCCCAATCTTCAAGTTCTTCAATCAATTCTTCGACTTTTTTCTTACTATGCCCCAAAGCACTTGCCTCAAATATCCTTCATCAGAAATCCTTCAAATAGCTTTCCTTTTAAGCAATAAAGCACTAATAATTGGTGAGAAAAGCTCTAAGGAAGGTAGTTGAGGATAATCAAGGTAATTATACCAGCTAAACTTAACAATGAAAAAACAAGCGAAATTAAAGTTCCTAAACTTAAAATGCGAGTATTTTTATTTAGTTTTAAAGAATCACCCTTCAATTGCTCTTCCAAATTGGCATGTTTAGATTCGACATCTTTCCTTATTTGAGCAATTGCTTTCTTAATCAGTGTTGATTCATCATCGAATGCTTTTTTGGTCACTAATTTGTCTTCAGCTACAATTTCGATGAAATCTTTCACATTCAAAGACATATGTTGGACTGTACTTGTAACGATATTTTCCACATTCGTTTCTGCTTGAACATAATCAGTTAATAAATCAAGGAGTTCGTTAGGGTTTGTAATAACACCAAAACTTACTTCATGATACTTACTTTCTTTACCAACACGATAGAAGTGAGCTTTGAAATCTTTTTGATCTCTCGTTTGAGCGAAAACGTTGCCATCATTAACCATCGCAACAGCTTCTGGAAGTAATGCTTGATAGATCTTTTGAGTAGCAATATCTGTACCAGAGAGAAAACACCCCATGCCTGGGTGAGTATGCCAAAATCCAACTATAGTTTCTTTTCCATTTCTTTTCTCGATTTCTTTTATTATTCGAAATTGAGCCATCTCATCAATAGTAACATGAGTTGGTGTTGAATTCTTAACAGCAAAGGTTGTCTCAATTATTTTTACATTCCCATTTTCCACAATTCCAATTAAATATCCACCAACTTCTCGTTCAGTGTTGGATGAAGTCCAATCAATTATCTTTGAGAACGTGAGAGGTGAAATTTCAATGTTAATCTTAGACATTTTTAGGACCTACCTTCACTTCATTCTGAAAAATATAAAACCTTTTGCAAGAAATTACTTTTGAGTTTCAGTAAAATGAATAAGATACTAAAGCTATTTTATATCTAGCATACATTGCGAAAGCTAATGGTGATTATATTGGTTAAGAAATCAAAACAAGTAGCTTGGGATTGGTCAAAAGTAGACGATTTAACATATTGGAAAATACCTGATGGGTATGTAGTGAATCTGCCATACTTTATCGGAAAACCTCCAGCAAAGGTGTTTGATTTAGGTTGTGGTGTTGGTCGTCATACAATTTATTTCGCTTCTCTAGGATATGATGTTGTAGCATATGACCTTTCGAGTGAAGCTGTTAAAAGTACAAAAGATTGGTTAACAGAAGAAGGACTAAAGGGCAAAGTCATTCAAGGCAAAATGACTGAATTAAACCAACCCGATAATCATTTCGATTTAGTACTTGCTTTCAATGTAATTTACCATGGTTATAGAGATGATATGATTAAAACTATTTCAGAAATTGATCGTATTTTAAAACCTGGTGGTTTCTTTTTTGGAACGATTTTAACAAAAGACCCTGATCAACCATTTCGTAATAAAGTTGGAGTTATTGATGAGCAAACAATACTTAAGTTGGAAGAACCTGAGAAAGATATTCCACACTTCTTTTCTTACATTGAAAATGTTCTAGATTTCTTCAAGGATTTTAAAATAAAAGATCTTTACTACAAGGAGTGGTATTCTCCACCTTACACAATTGAGTCAATAAATGATAGGAAAGGTAGTGGACATTATATTCTTCTAGCACAAAAAACAAAGTAGTTCAGTGAAATTACAGAAATATTGCTAGTGTTGTTGCCAAGGTAGCTATTGCTAAAATTACTATTGTTGCAATAAATATGGTTCTTCGCATCTTTCTAAATTGATGTGTGTAACATGATTCCGGACAGATTTCAATACAAGTGAAACAAGAAATACATCCATTGAAATCTATTTTGGGTTTGAATGAACCATCTTTATTTTTCTTTATAGTAATAACCTTTTCAGGACATGCTCGTTCACAATCTTGGCAACCTATACAACCGGAGTTGTATTTGGGTACTCGCAAAGTGATAGTGGAGAATTTCTGAAAGGGAATAGTAGCAATTATTGCTGTTTTAGGGAGTTTGAATTTCCTTTGGTGATCTTCTATTTTCTCACCAAGAATTGCTATCTTCTCAAGATCTATTTCTCCTAATCCTTGTTCTGCAGCATAACGTGTTGCTGGAACTTTCTTTGGGTCATGTCCCATAAGTTTGAAAGCAACAGCATCTAATGCCACAGCATCATCACTTGCGAGGATTAGATTCATTTTTACAGCTTGCCCGCTTGCTCCAGGACCCATGCCTTCTAAAGCAATAATGGCATCCATAATATTGAGTTTGATTTTTGATTTTTCAAAGGCAAATAAATCTACTAAACATTGAGAAAAACCTTGTATACTTGCTCCAAGTGAGTGAATTCTTGTTTTGTCCCCTCCAGTAATAGTTCCAAATAGGTTTTTGATAGCACCAGTGTATAGAGTCATTGCATGGGTTTTCATTTTTGGAACATTTATTATGGCTTCAGCTTCTATTACATCTCTAGCAATGTTTACTTTCCTAAGTTTTTTTCCTTCAACATCAACATTTATCGGACCATTTGCTTCAAGGCTACGAACATCAACATTATCGTATTTTTCCCCAATTTCCAAATAACCGCTAAACTTCAGAGCTTCTTTTGTACCACCATCATGTCCTGCAGCACTGCAATCACCAATGACGACCCGTTTTTGTTCTTCTAAAAGCATCTTGCATAACGCCTCTAAAACTAATGGTTCAGTTCTAATCTTATCTCTATCTTCCTTATTTTCAGGAGCAATTAACAAGTTTGGTTTTAGAAGAATCTCTTCAAAATCAGAAATAAATTGAGTTAATCCCCCAAGTAAAGTAATAGCTTTACGAACAGCTTTTTCAATGTCATCATTTTCTACTTTGACAATTGCTACTTTACTCATAATTTATCACTTTAATGTTAAACATAAACAATTATGGATTTATCTTATTTGGGAGAAGTTACTAGACGTATATTTTACAGCGGTAGCAATACCATCGAGTATATTGTTTAATGAATGATAATTTACTTCCACACTTTGGACAACGCTGTTCTTTCTCTTTTGTTTTCTTACTCTTCTTTTTCTTCGCTTCTTTCTCTTCTACAATTTCGGTAGCTTCAATCAATTTGGTTTCTTTGTCTTTTAAAGTAACATCTTTCTCAGTTTCTTCTAGAATTTCTGTTATATTCACTTCTTCATCGTTGTCATCATCTACTTCCATTGTTTCAAGAAAGGTTCTATCTAACACATCAAAGCTTGTGTCTTTTTCTTTTGTTTCACCTATATCTGCAATTGTAGGTACTGGTATTGTTGCAGTATCTACAGATCCATCAAAAAGTGATTCGTCTATTGGTCCATCTGTTGCTATCGAAAATTTATCTAAATGGTTTTCTAAACTATCAATTTTCTCTCTTATTTCTTTAATATCAGCTCTTGTTGTGTACTCTGATGTTTTTTTTGTTTCCACATGTAGTAACCGTTCTTCCAACGCTAATGTAATTTTTGTTAAGTGATCTATTTTGTCTATCATTGTTTTGATTATTTCTTGAGCAACTTCTGTTTCAAATTCTGAAAGGTCTATTTTCTCTTCACCAATTGATTCTTTATCTTTAAAAGGGGCACTAGGTACAGTAATAAGTTCTTTGATTTCTTGATGGTGTTGATCTAGTGTTTCATCATCTATTTCTGAACCGTGCCCCTCACGAGGGAACCCTTCTTTTTCCAAAAACATTTTTCCCATCATATGAAATGCTTCGTCTATGTTTTCCCCTGTGAGAGCTGATGTTTCCAAATATGCTGCATTAATTCCTTTCATTTTGTTTAACTTATTTAGTAGTTGTTTAACATCTTTTTCTTGGACTTTCAATTGATCTTTAAGATCATGTTTATTTCCTAGAATGATGAAGATTTTCAGAAAACCACCTGAATGTTCAAGTGCTTCATCAATCCATGTATTAAGTTCTTCAAGAGTTTCTGGTTGAGTGAGATCAAATACTAAAAATCCACATTTACAGCCACTATAGAAGGATGATCTTACATGTCGATACATTTTTTGTCCTGCAAGATCCCATATTTGGAAGTGTACTTTATTTTCACCTATTTCTATTGCTTTCGATGCAAAATCCGCTCCAATTGTCTTAATATAATCACTTTTGAAACCAACTCCCATGAATCTTGACCGTATAGTCGTTTTCCCTACTGATCCTTCTCCCATTAGAACTATTTTGAATACGAATTCACGTTTTATATCTGTCAAATTTTTTTGAGCCTCCTCTACGATTTTTTAGATTACTTTAATTAATTTATAAAATGATTTCATTTCAATACAATTAAGTTTTTGCTATTATGTAAAAAATGTGTAAATATCACATTTGTTTATAAAATACTTGTTTGTTTATTTCTTCCCCTTTTAGAAGATTTATTAAAAGGTTCTACTGTCATATATTGTACTGCGTACTATTTATTTACATTAGAGGTTAGAAAATTTGTTTAGACGCCAATCTAAGAAGGAGAAAAATCTTTGGTCTGAATATCCTGGGTATACTCCAATCAATAATGTAGAGGAAAAACCACTGTTTGATGAAACTCGAGTTTCTGAAGAACATCGGGTTCTAGGGCAAATCATTCGAGAGAATTGGCAGTTTATCCATCCTCTTGCAAGAGATTACCTACTCTCTTCTGCTACAGAATGGCGAAACTTGCTTACCGAAATAGGTATGGCTCAATCTAATTTGGAGTCAAAACAAAGAAGCATACAATCAATTCAAGATGAGTATGATAAAAAAACCCAAAGCATGCTATTAGAAAAGGAAGCTAAACTTGAGAGAATTAAAGAAGAAATAGCAGAGAGCTATAAAGAAATTATTGAACAAAAGGATCAAGAACTTACTCATCATAAAATGCTTGCTGAATCAGCAAGTGAAAGTTCGATTTCGAAAAGTAATCTCGAGAGTGAACTTCTAGTTAAAGATAAGCAAATTACTGATTTGGAAAAAGTAATCCAAGAGCTTGAAAGTAAAAGACGCACTCAAGAAGAAGAAGCAATGAGTGTTCAAACTGGCATCGCTAAGAATTTCCAACAACAAATAAACGAAATCACAAATGATCTCTATGAGAAACAAGAACAAGTAGATAGATTACGTGATGTATTAACTAAAGCTAAAGAGCAATTAATTGCACTGAAAGAGAAAAATGAGAATCTAGATTTATCAGATCATGAGCTAAAAACACGCATTGATACGTTAGAACGCATGCTAGCAGAAAAAGATGAAAAACTGAAAAGAGTCGTAAAAACGATTAAGGATTATGATTAAATAGCACAACATGTTTGAACTGACTCAACATTTAGTCCCAATGTTTTTTTTGCAAATTCAATCGTTTTCTTTTTTGGTACAGCTATTCTATTCATACCTACTAGTAAAGCTTCTCGTTCATATTCAGGCAATCGTACTCTCATACAACCAAGAGATTGTTCTAAGTCTGTTTTTCTAAATCTTGTATAGATACTAATTTTAGCTAAAAAATCACTTGTAATAACTTTGCTTTTCTCCATGGGAGTTCCTTTTGTTGGTATAAATCCAAGAAATACTATTAAAGGTATATCATAATTCAAGGCTAATTTTACTGCCTCGATATTTCCTTTCTCTGTTCCATAGTATAATCCAAGACAGATATGTGGAACAACTTTAAGTTTTGCATTAATTAGTGCTTCAAATGATTTCTTATAATCTACTGCTGTTTTACCATTTCTTATTACTTCACGTATCACATGATTATCAGTAACAAGATCAAAAGAAGCTGCATCTACTCCAGCATCATAAATAGCTTTAGCTTGTTCTAAAGTTACAAGACCTGGATGAATATTGATAAAAAGATTTGTTTTCTTCTTGATTTGACTTATTGTATCAAGATATGAGTCTATGGGAACAACAGATTCTTCATCATACCCTCCACTTATTAGCATCCCTTTTCCTCCTTTGGCTTTGAGTTTAAGAGCAAAATTCAACATTTTTTGTGGTGTAGTTAGAGAATGCATTGCTTTAAGGTAGTGTTTATTACAATATAAACAACTTTGAGCACAAGCTGAACCTGTTATGCTAACTGATGGGAATTCTTTGCTGGGGTAATAGAATCTAATCCTTTTCCCTAAGGCATTCCAACTAATCTTTCTTGCTCTTTCCATTAAGACAGTTAGCTCTTGCTCTGATGCATTGAAAATTTCATTTTCAGATATAGTTTTGCTCATAGGAAATTTGCTCGATTTTCTATCTTATTGATAAATGCATATTTACCAAGGTTTTTATTACATTTTGTAACATTTACTTTTGTATAGTTATTATTGTTAAATAAAAATAGTTGTGATATTCATGGGTTACTTAAAAGGATTCTTTACATCACTGGCAATTACTGTCCCAAGTTTTCTGTTTATCGAAATCTATTTGGAAGCAGCATATGTGCCAACATGGTTTAATCAATTGTTTGCAGGAGATTGGGTAAAGTTAATGGAAGTCTGTGAAACAGCAATAATGGAACCTATTAACGTATTTTTTGTTAGTGCTAATTTCTTAAGAATTCTTTTCGCGTATCTTCCATGGGTTGTAGTAGCGTTTGCAGTTAGCTTCTTCTTCAAGAAAAAAGCAGCTGCTCGTGGAGGTTTAGCAACAGTAATTTCAATGTTTTTTGGTGTAGAAATAGCTTATTACATTATTTATCAAGGTGGCACATTCTCTACTGCAATGTTTACAGAAGCCAATTTATTCTATGGTTTTCTTATCATAAATGCTGTCACAGTAATCGTTGGTATATTGACTGGATTAATTAGTCCCTTTAAGCAAGACAGCCTAGATGATAGTGTCCGAATACCAAGACAAGAACAAGATGACATTCCGCAACCATATTATATGCCAACAGAAAGCCCAAGTCGTGATGACTATATGGCTGTTCACCAGCAACCAACTCAAGAAAAATCAAGACCACTAACTTGTGAATTTTGTGGTTCCTATCTAGATACAGATAATGAATTTTGCAGTGTATGTGGAAATAGAGTCTATAATGACTACTAATTCCCACTCCTAAAATTCAAAATTATTTTTTCAAAAAATAGAAATAGAACCTAAGAAATTAAAAGCTTATTCATCTCGTATTAGCATGGTCATTGTACTTGATATGTTTGAATATTTTCTAATTTCATCAGTAACAAGTTTATCAAGAGCATTGGCAGAATCAGATTCTATTTTTAATATAATATCAAATAATCCCCAAACCAAGGAAATTTCTTCTAAACCTGGAACTTTGGTTAATTCTTCAAATAAAT
>JAUVZH010000128.1 GCA_030602675.1 Candidatus Heimdallarchaeota archaeon
TACCCGAACAGCAATTAAAAATGGTTATGAAGTTATAGGGTTTCTCGATGGATGGAAAGGACTTATTGAGGGTGAATATGAAAAGCTTTCATTAAATAGAGTTAAGGAAATTGTTCAAGAAGGTGGAACAATTTTAGGTTCATCAAGAACTAATCCACGAAAAGTAGAAAATGGGTTTGAAAAAATACTAAAAACTCTAAAGAATTTAGATGTTTATGCATTTGCTGCTTGTGGTGGGGATGATACATTAGGCGTTGCAAAAATTCTGAATGAAAAAGGAGCTAATGTTGTGGGAGTACCCAAAACAATTGATAATGATCTAGAAGCTACAGATCAAACATTTGGCTTTGATACATCAATAAATATTGCAATGGACGCAATTGATAGACTACGTACAACAGCCAAATCTCATCACAGAGTATTTGTTTTGGAACTAATGGGAAGACACTCTGGTTGGATTGCACTTGAAGCAGGGATGGCTGGTAATGCCAATGCAATAATAATTCCTGAATTTGAATATTCTTTAGATGAATTATGTAGGTTGCTAAAGAAAAGACATGATGGAAGAAGAACCTATAGTATTGTTGTTGTAGCTGAAGGAGTTATTTTCCCTGAAATGAAAGAGAAAGTGGAGAAGGCAGGAAAAGATTCATTTGGTAATGTAATACTAGCAGACCTTAAAGTAGGTGAATTTTTAGCTGATGAGATTAAGGAACGAACTGGATTACCTGTAAGAGCAGTAACTCTTGGTCATATACAAAGAGGTGGACCACCAAGTGCTTACGACCGCTATTTGGGTTTAAGATACGGAGCCAAAGCAGCTGAATTAATTCATGAAAGTAAATTTGGACGAATGGCTAGTTTACAAGGTATGAAAATTACAGATGAACCCATTGAGAAAGCCGTTGCTGAAAGAAAAGTTGTTTCTGAAGATCTTTGGTTATTAGCGAAATCATTCTTTGGGTAGCAACATTTTTTTTCTCATCTCTTTTTCCTTTCTGTATATTTTTTAGAAAAATATTTTTTGTTGCTTATTTATTATTCATTGTTAAAACTGCTAAATTTGGTCCATATGATATAGTACTACCTTGAGTAGAAGGAACTACTCACATAACAGAACGATGTGAATTAAGGTTTGATCCAGATGACCCTCTGAAGAATGGGTTTATTCTGCGATAGTAAATGAGCTTAATAAATAATTTATCAGGTGTTTGTATGTCTAAACAGCAAATCAGGTTCTAATTTCAGCTAAAAAACTGAATTTAGGCATTGCAGTTACTTTGTAGTTACAGACCGAATTTTCTGTGCAAGTCATTAGCATATATAAAAGGGTTTTTAGATAAGACTGTGGACTTATGTAATTGTATGTAAATTAGTCTTTATTTAATAAGAAGAACATACTTTAGTAGCAAGTTAAATAGAGCGCAACGATAATTTGAGGAAAAGTTAAATGATAATCTTACATGATAATGAAAATAATAAAACTGTTAAACTAAATTTGGTTGATACTCATACACATCTCGGTAAAGAGGAAGTAGTAAGAGGGAAAGGAAAAGACTTTCGTATAATCAGACCAAAAGATCATCTAGATTTCTATGAAAAACTGAAATATGATATTCATAAACGAATGACTAGTTATAGTGAGGATTATGCGTTTACGCCACCGGAGAATCCTAAAGAACTAAGTAAAACTGCCACTAAATTACAAGAAATTGTTTTCAAGGAAAAAAGAACTACGCAAAACATTGGTTGGTTAGCAGATAAGATAGTAACTTTTCCATTGCATGATATTCTATCATCAAAAACAGATCCGCGTTTTGTGAAATCAAACAATTATATTCTCACAAGAGCCCAGACTTTTGAATATGGTTCAAGATTAGTGCCCTTTTGCCGTGTAAATCCTAAGGATGGTGAAAAGGCAATTGAGGAAATAAAAAGATGTGTTGATTATGGAGCACGAGGATTAAAGCTTCACCCTCTATCAGAAAAATGGATAAGAGATATTGTTACTGATAATGTCATTTCTGTAGTTAAGACTGCTGCGGATTACAAACTTCCAGTAATTTTTGATTGTCAGAATTATAAAACTGCTCAAGAAATTCATCAAGTTGTGATGGAAGTAAAATCTCAAACAAAGAGCGAAGATTTTACTGTCATTATAGGTCATTTCGGATTTGATTATCAAACTCCTGGAATGTTTGAATTATTACAACATCCTAATATAAAGACAGAAACCTCAGGGATGAGAGGTGATGACTGCGAAGTGTTTTACAAAAACTGCATTAATAATGTGGAAGATTGGCATTATTCGACCATGTATGGTTCAGATCATAGTTACTTTAGTGTTCCTCAAGCAAGCGATCATTTAACCTATCTCTTCTCCAATAAGGCAAAAGACCTAGGAATAAATTATGAACATATCAGATACGTATTAGGAATCAATGCTTTACGAATTTTGAAAATCTATTGGCCTACTAAAGTAATTAAAAGAAAAGGTATAAGTGACTCAAAAGTCGCTTGGAGTGATTTTGATAAAATCTTAAAATGTAAGAATCAACAGCAATTAGCTGATGTTGTTTCAGAATTAAGTTCAATTTCAGGTGTTTACTTCAACACAGATTCTCTATTTGATCCTTCGGGTGAGAATGTTTATGAGGAACTTTTCATTCTGAATATCTTTGCAGATATTATCAATTTACGAAGAAGTTTTGTTATTCAACAAATAAATGAAAACAAAATTAAAGTTTCAGAAGTAACTAAGTTAATGGATTTTGCTTCAGAAATAACTAGAATTCTTGAAGAATCTGAAGACACCTATCCATTCACTCAACAATATCTATTTGATTATTTACTTCATCAAAAACCAAAATGATTTGAGATTAAATTAAACGTAAAAGTGATTTAAATGAGCCAAGTACCCCCAAAAAGTGGAAATTCACGAACTCAACCAACAACTTCCTTACGTAAGTTGCCTTTTACACATGGTATTGAGGTTGAGAATTTCATTACAAACAAAAGAGGGGATATACTTGAAGATGGCAAAGAATTAGTTGCTGTTTGGGATCAGATGTTCAATGGTGCGTTTAATTTCCTAAAATCCCTTACAAGCAGTACTAAAAAAGTACCTCAATACATTCGTAAGAAAATTAAGAGAGTAGTTCGAAAAGACGTCAAAAGACATGGCAAAATTATTCGCTATGTCCAGATGCATTATCAGTTTAATGGTAAAACCATCGCGATTAATGTTTTTGGTCCAGATCCAAATATCTCTCAAATAACTTGGTTATTGGAATTAGTTACTCCACCTTGTGAATATTTTGAAGAGTTAGAATGGTGGATAAATACTCTCTATATTGCAGCTTCAAGCTCTATTACTAAAGGATATAACATCCAACCTATAGGATTTAATCCATTCCAAAATGAATATAGAGCTGGAGTAACTTGTGGGGAGCATCATCACCTTGGAGGATTTAAAAGTGAAAAGGAAAAGAAAACTGTTTATAATATGATTCGAGCATACATTCCTCATTTAATTGCTCTTTCAAACACTTCTCCTTTTCTTGATGGAAAAACATCAGGTCGAACGATTCTGAAAAGAGGTAATGATGGTCGAACTATGATTCTTGCTCCTGATTGTGTTAGGAGTTACAGATTAAAAGAGAATTCAGGACAATTGGGTCCTAATATTCCAGAATATTTACCTCATGCAAGTCCTACATTTACTCGTAATCAATTTTCAAGATATGTTAGAAAAGAAGTTCCAGATGATCGTTATGTGGATGCATTTCCATTTACAAGTTATGGAACTGTTGAATTTCGATTTTTTGATGCACAATATGATCAGAATATTAGAAATTCGATAATTATTTTGTTACAAGCTCTTGCATTGAAAGCTAGAAAACTTCATCAAACAGGTACTTTGTTACCTGAAGTTAAGGGGAATAAATTATATGAACATCGCAAAAGAGCTGTTAATTTTGGCATGTTTGCAAAATTCCAAGGTGATCCAAGTATAGAATCTATTGGCGGAGAATTTGTCAAGCATTATAATCATAATCCCGAATCGGGTGGTCCTCCTGGTAAAATCTATGAATCTTTGAGATCATTGTTAATTTGGTTGAAACCTGAGCTAAAAGAGCTAAAAATAACTGATAGAGATATTTCATCGTTACTAATTATGTTATGGGGAACACCAAGAATCGCTCCACCAATTTCAGCAGCTACTTATATGATTTACCTATATGAACAAAATCACAAAAATATTGCTAATGTTGTAAGAAGTTTAGCATTAATTAATGGGAAACCACGAAAAACATTTTCTGAAAGTTTAGGCAAATCTGAATATTCGCTTGGTAATGTCTTTACAGCAGAGGTTGCAAAACCAAAGAGAACTTTAGATACCACAAGAAGTGCATTAGCAAGAAAATTGCAACAAGATTCAAGACATAGACGTAAAAAAGTAATGGTTAAAGAACGCGCACGTCTTAAAACCAAGCAAACTTTGAAAACAAAAATGATTAGGGAGAATTTGAAGAAAGATAAAGAATTAGAAAGAAAGAGGCGAGCAAGGCTTGCTCAACTTCAAAAAGCTAAAAAAACCCCTCCCAAACCTACTGCTACTCGTTCAACTAAGACCTTTCTACGAACATCTAGTAGTGTTTACAAAACAAAGATTCCTGTTAGTCGAGTGCCTGCTAAGCGATCAAGTACAACAAGAGCATCTAGTACATCATATAGAAAATCACCAATAAGCAGTAAAGCAAGAACTACAATAGCTAGAAAAAGTACTATTAAGAAACCTCCAATTTCAACAACTAGAAAACCAACGAAGAAGACACGTACCAGATTAAAGAAAACCAGAAAACCACCAGCTAAAAAGAAAGTAATTACAAAAACTGCTATTAAAAGCAGAGCAAGAACTCCTCAAACAACAAGTAGAAGACCTGCACAAGCATATGCTTCTACAGTATCAAGAAATTCCTATAATAGACGGCAAATAACCTTACCAAAACCGCAAATTAGCAAACGAACTACCACTAAAACAACAGCAAGACGGAAGAGCACTCCTAAAAAATCATCGGCAACTACAAAAACAGTTGCAACACGAGCAATTCTTCAATATGAATCCTATAAATATACAAAATACGTCAGAAATGTTTCAGTTACTAATTTACCTGCAAGAATTGATTATGGAGCAATAATGCCTACAATCAAGATTAAATGGAAAAGATCAATCATTCAATCAATGTTAGCTTACCCTGTTATTATAGAAGCAGAAGTATCATCATTAGAAAAAGGCAATAGATTTAGGAAAAAAGCATTCCTTGAAAAAATTAATCTGGTTAAAGCTTCTTTAAGAAGCACCTGTTATTTACCAATCCCAATTAATATCAATGACGGTACTGGAGAATTCCAGGTAAAATTCATTGTTAAGGATGGAAAGAATAGAAGAATTCTTGCTATAGAATATCGAACTTTTTACCGATCCAGAGTTGCTAGAGATAAAATTCATCAAATTAGCAAATTATATATTCCACCCAATCAAGTTGGTGATTCAAAAATAAGCATTAAAGTGAAAGCATCAAAGAAAAATTCCAGAGGTAAAATAAGCATTTGGGGAATCTCACAAAGTGGAATAATGAAACTTTATGAGAAAAAAGCAAAATTTAAACCAGCTACTTTTTCCCTTGATTTACCTGTTTTAATACCTGCAAGTATGTGTTCTTCAAAGTGGTATATTTATGCTGTATTTAATGCCCGTGGTGCAAGTACAGCATCCTTTACAAAAACTTCTCCACCATTATCAAAGATTATCAATCTAAGTTTCAGTGGGAATCCCCCATTAAGACAACGAGTAAATTCTGATTTTCGTTCAGCAATAACACCAAAATTTGTGTTCAAGACCCGATGTGAAATTCACGAAGTTGATATTTTACTAATAGATAATTCGAATATTAAAGTTTTGAAAAGATATCGTCTAAGAACACGTATCAAAAAAGGAGAAAAATTTGTTCTTGAACCATTTGAATGGAAATCACCATCGATGAGAAAAGGAATATTCAGCTCTTACAAGCAGAAAACAGTGAGATTAAGTTGTCGGATAATTGATAATCTTGGAGAAATCAATGAATCACTGATTGGTATTGTCGAGACACCAACAATTACTGTTTACAAAAAGTAATTATTTTGGCATTTTTAGGTAAAAGCTCTTTGCATCTACTGTTTCTTATACTTTTATTCAAAAAAGTTAAATATCATCTGATTGCCAGAAAATCCATAGCTATTTGCTCTAAGAAATTTTCTCAATTATTTTTGAGAAAATATGGAGTGTGGTGATAGTGTTAGAAGACAAGAAAAGATACCTCATTACTAGTGCCTTGCCTTATGTCAATACTGTGAAGCATCTCGGGAATTTAGTTTCTTCTCTCCTTCCAGCAGATATCTTAGCACGATATTTACGACAAAGAGGAGAAAAAGTTCTAGCAGTATGTGGAACAGATGATCATGGTACTCCAGCAGAAGTCTCTGCATTGGAAGCCGGAATCCCTGTAGAAAAATTCGTAGAGCAAATGTACATGAAGCAAAAAGATATTTACGAACGATTTGGTTTATCTTATGATTTATTCAGTAGAACACATACGCCTGAAAATACTAAATTGACTCAACACCTTTTCTTGAAGTTACATGAAAATGGTTTCATTAAAGAAAAAGAGATTCAAACACTATATTGTAACAATTGTAAAAGAGATTTACCAGATAGATATGTAATTGGAACATGCCCAAATTGTAAATATGAACATGCTCGTGGAGATCAATGTGAGAATTGCTCTAAAATTCTTGATGGAATTGATTTGCTTAATCCAAAGTGCATTTTGTGTGGTGAAAGTAACACTAAAATTAGATCATCTAACCATCTATTCATAGATTTAGATGGATTAGAAGGTGATGTCAAGAAATGGATTGATTCACATAAAAATTGGCCTAAAACTACTATCTCAATAGCAAACAGTTGGCTTAAAGAAGGTTTAAGACCACGGTGCATATCTCGAGACCTTGAATGGGGCATTCCTATCCCATTGAAAGGTTATACTGACAAAGTCTTTTACGTTTGGTTTGATGCGCCAATAGGATATATTTCGATATCCATGGAATGGGCAAAACAACAAGG
>JAUVZH010000178.1 GCA_030602675.1 Candidatus Heimdallarchaeota archaeon
AAGATACATTCCTATCGCAGCTTTACTGGGTGGTTTCTTTGTCGGACTTCTGGCAGGATTTGCGGACTTCCTGGGTGCTCTGGGAACGGGTACGGGTATTCTGCTGACTACGGGTATTATCAAGTAGTATTCAGAAATTATCGCTAAAGAAAGATTAGCAGAAATAAGTTTTGCTGTGCGGGGCTTCCTGGGCATGGAATAATCTCCATAGCTCTTTAACCCTTTTTTCCCCTTATGGGAATATCTTTGCGAGGGTAGCCAAGTGGTCAACGGCGAAGGACTCAAGATCTCCAGTATTTAACTGGAACAGAACTAGGCGTATGCCGTTGGTAATCCTGATGGGAAATCCTTTCCTGTAGAGGTTCGTGCGTTCGAATCGCGCCCCTCGCACCATTATCTATCAATATCTTACTTTCTGTTGATTTCCCAAATACTTAAATCAATTAGCAATAATGTTTACTAGAATTTTATACACAAACTGGGGTAGGATTAAATGGAAATTTCTGAAGAAGAAATTGTAAAAAGTGATGAAGTAATTGAAGAAACAAGAGTAGAGAAAAAAGGATATTCAATAAGATTCTTTATTTCAATGGCTATTTCATTTATTGGAATTGGGTTGCTAATTTTCTTGAATTCTAAACTTAGGACTATTATTGGTACACATTTTGACACTAGTAATCCTAATGCTTTATATGACAATTATTTTTTTGATGGAATATATGAGACATTTGCAGACAACTGGAATTTAGAATATACAAGACTAAATACTGGATTTTACATTTTTATGCCAATTATTCTAGTATTACTGTTTGTATCTGGTAGTACAATTTTAGCAAAAGATAAAAGAGAAGCTAGAACATTGATTTTCATTAACTGGTTCTTATACCTAGCTAATGCAATAACAACCTTTGCCTTCTATTTAATGAAACAAGATGATGATTCAATTTTGCTCAATGGTAACTATAATTTATGGTTCTTTGCAATATTTCCTCTGTATTTTATGTTAGCAGTACAATTATCTCTACTGGTAGAGAAAAGAACTTTCTTAAGATGGTTAACATTCTGGAAAGAAGATGAACCTGAATATGAGGGTATTTTAGTAATCATTCTAAGAGCTATAAACATATTATTTATGTTTGCAGTTATTGTTAATTATTCATGGATACCATTTTACTTAGGAATTGCTAAATTTGAACTTAAAGATCCTCGTAGTATTATCATGCTAACGGTACCACTACTAATAGCTGCTTGGATGATTCCTTGGTTACTAATAAAATTAGTAGTTAATATAGTTAAGAAGAGAAGATAGTCAAAGAAAAGTTAGAAAATAAAATAAATAATAGCTATGTGTCTTAAATAAAAACAGACCATAGCTTTCTTTATCTCTTTTCAGTATTTTTTAGCTCTTTAGAAGAATGTTCTCAATCTAGTATATCTTTTGGGAAATGCTAAATTTATCTTTTCAGCTATCTCTTTTATCACAATTGCTTTATTTGACTCAATAAGATCATAAACCGTTCTGTAACCAGTGAAAAGTTGCGTAAAAACACTGATGTCTGTGATAAGATCAGCAGTTTTATTATTGCTCCTTTCAACCTTTGCTTTTCCATTTTTTATTGTTATATTCATTTGTTCAGTATTCCATGGTGCAAACTCATCATCTATCTTGATAGAAAATGAAACCTCTAAATTCTTCTTAAATTCAAGTAGTTCCATTGCTTTTTCAATATCTACAACTCGAAACATTGGTCCACCAGTAATCTGATATTTGAAACCTCCTTCCCAAAGGTCATCAAAATAATCAGTTACACGTTCATCACCCATAAAACTAAAGCTAAAATCTTTGTTTTGATCTGTGTGCTTCTTGATATAATCGAAAACTGTAAGTCTTGCTTTTTCACTATCAACAATAGCATCACGTAGGTTTAAACGAACATTCCAGGGTCCTTCTCTCTTCTCTAAATTAGTAATAAAGTAACCAACATTTTTTCCATTCTCAATGATGATAAAGATTTTGCTCTTTTTCTTTAAATGATTTTCCTTCCACATTTTTGGACTATCAAATATAACTAAGTTGAATTTCTTACCAATCTTTTCCCTAATAGACATGATAACTTTGAATGATTCCTCATGTGATATTTCTTTAATTTCTAATGGTTGGAAATCTTTAGGAATGAGTATATTTTTTGGTGGAGCAATTACCCAACCAAGTTCAGCACAATTTTCATATCCATATCTTCGATAAAATGAAAATTTAAATGGATATAGAACAGAAACAACCTGTTCATTTTCTTTCATAATTTTTAGTGATTCTGTAACCAATGCTGTTACTTGTTTTTGTCTTCGAAAGTGTGGTTTTGTTGCTACTGCGGCTATTCCTCCCATTTTCATTAAAACCCCTCTAACAAACATTTTGTAAGGATGAATGACATATGTACTAGTTAATTCATTGTTAACATAGTAACCTAAACTGCTTTTCAAATCTAGAATTGCAAACCATTTTTTCCAATCAGAATCATCCATTTGTTCACTAAAGAAACAATATTCCCACAAGTCTCTTAGATCCTCTTCTTTTTCATCTGATAATCTTTTAATAGACAACTTAGCTTTCTCCAAATTTCTTGGTGGTTCTTATAATTATAAATTTTGCAGTTCCATTGATTTTCTCTGTTATTATCTGCAAAGATTTTAATGTCAATTGGGATTACTAATGATACTAAGAGGTTTTGGAGTTTCATGATTTGCGACCAGGATATATTGCACTTGTTGCTGTTTTCGGAACTATAATTCTTCATGCAATATTGTTCCTAATCTATTATACAGTGGTTATGTCGATAATCTATGGTGAACCTAAAAATAATCCCAAGCAATTCCTTAGAAGAAACAGAAACAAACGATTGCTTGAAAAACAAAAGAAAAGAATAGTTTTTGTTGGTAATAGCATTACTCATGGAATTCTGAGTGTAAACTACATCAAAATGATTGCTAAAGAATTAGGTGAGAATAGATTTCACTATATTAATGCTGGAATAAATTCGCATCTAACTTATAATGTCCTTATACGTATCAATGAAATTGTTGCTTGTAATCCTGATTACATAACAATAATGATAGGAACAAATGATGCCCATCGAGAAATGAAACTCTATGAAGATACTAGGTTTACAAAAGGACTTAATCTTCCCAGAGAACCAACTAAGGATTGGTATGAAGAGAATTTGCTAAAGATAATATCCATTTTACAAGAAAAGACAAATGCTAAAATTGCCATTTGTTCAATCCCGCCAATTGGCGAGAATATTTCTCATCCAATTTTCAAACAAAGTATTGAATACTCAAAGCTAATCAAAAAAATAGCTGAAAAGAAGGATTTGGTTTACCTTTCAGTTAATGAAAAACAAATAGCTTATTTGAAGCAAAACCCCTCTAAACCAAAGTATGAGCCTGAACACAAGTTATTTGAGACTGCTGCAGCAAAACATTATTTCTTAGGAAAAGGCTTTGACAAAATGTCAGAACAATATGGTTTTAATCTTCTGGTAGATCATTTGCATTTGAATTCCAAGGGAGCAAAAATCGTAGCTGATCTGATTATTGAGTTTATTCTTTCCCAAGATTCTTCGTAAATTCTAAAGGTGGTTGCTCTGCATCAGGATGAATTTCATTGTACCAACAAGGTTCATCACAGAAATCATGATGGTGTGAAGTTTGGGTTCTCCTCATGTTCTAAAATTTGCCTGGATGTGCACTTTGCACATCTTCCTCTGTAACATGATGTGAAATCTCCTAATCTTGTCTCTGTCCATTCTTAAAACTTGAGAATTGTTATCTACTTTTGATATGTTGCTTGTAACTTCTTAATTAGCTCTGGGTCTTTTATTAATACAAGTAGAGATGATGCAAGATCATTAATGTAGTTTACAGAATCAATATCCATGTTACTATAAAGCTCTGTAAGAAGCTTGCTCTTTGGAATTTTTGCAACTATGTCTCTATTATATTCTTGTTCTAAATCAAACATTTTAAGCATGAGCTTTTCAAAAACATTATAGTCGATTAGCGGTTTATTATCAATATTCTCCAAAATAGTGTAGAGTTTTTTTAGATGTTCTTTTCTCTTCTCTGCAGCATCAGGATAAACCTCTTCTTTCTTAGCTTTGAGAAAAATATCAGCTGTTCGTGTATACAATTTTTCTGATAATCGTTTTCCTTCTGTTAATCGATGTCCTGATATTTTTACTAAATCAGCTTCTTCCAGTTTCTCAAGATAACGATAAATAGTTTTAATGGTATATGTGTGCTTGTTCGTTTCTTCATCAATATATAGATCATGAATCTCTTTAGCAGTCATTTGTTTATTAATTCTTAAGGCCTTGATAATTTTGACATGTTCTTCTGCAAGCTTTGTTTGTTCAGCATTTAGAAATTTTATGATTGTGGGTTCATAATCAATATAGTTTTTGAATTTACTTTGTTCTTTTTTAGCCATGATATACACACTACTAGTCCTACTTCACTTCTAATTAAATCTACTTACTATGTACTTAAGATTAAAGGCAATACTAATATATAACATTGTCCGTTAATGTCATTAAGCGACATTCTTTGTCTCTCATAGACAGCTAAAGTCTCTACCATCAGGATTAAGGGTGAAATTAATGGAAGAAAAATACTATAAATGTTATAATGCTGATGCAATAATGGAGTTTAATCCAGCGGATAGAATAAAAGAGCAAATTGAGAGAACAGATTCTATAATAAGATATTTGATGGAATTACAAAGGGATGTTGCTCCAGATTATGTTGAAGCTTTGATTAGAAGACTACTAAGTGAAGTAAAAGGTTATACTGTCGATACTAAATCCTTCAGTTTAAAACCATTTGACAAAGAACTTAGTTATCTAAAACAAGATGAACTCTTAACAAATCTAATTATTCGTTATATGGCTAAGAATCTAGCTTTACCAGAAAAATCCAAAATTAAATCTGAAACTGCGAAATTTACTAATCTTAATCGAGCTAAAGCAATGGAAGGATTGTCATATTTCAGAGTGAAAGCTTTCGCTGATATTCTAGGAAAAGAAGAGGGAATAAAACTCTATTCAAGAATTCTCGGATTTATTGTCAAAGAAATGAATAGTACAATGAAGGTTAATGAAGATGTCACTGTAAAATCACGATCTGGAAATGCTGTAAAACGTTGGTGTAAAGAAGGAGTGGGAGATTTTACTTTTACATTTATTGATGTTGACCAAATACTCTATCGTTTTGATAAATGTGTCACCCATGAAGCTCTAAAGGATTACAATGATCCGGACATAGCTTACATTGCTTCCTGTTTCATCGGGGATATTGATGAATTTAATGAAGGCAATTTGATTCATTTAAGAAGAACCCAAACCTTACACCATGGTAATTTCTGTGATGAACTTTACTGGGATACAAGAGTACATACTAATCCACCAGTGCAGCCAACTTTAGAGTTTACGAAGAAATTAGAAAAGAGATAATCATAGGTGAAAAAAATGAAGTTCGAGGAATTTGGGAAAGAAATTGAAAATGTAACTTTTTCTGTGTCTCCATTAGATTTAGCTGAAAGAAATATATTCGATGTTTTGAATCTATTACTTAAAAAGATAAAAGATGAAAAGCCAGAGTTTTACCAGAAATTCGTTAATGCTATTACTAACAAGATTCAGAAAAAAACTGGAAATAAGAATTTAAAGAAAGAATCAGAGAGACTTTCTAAAAAAATTTTACAATATGAAAATTTAAATGAGAGCTTCGAATTAGTAAGATTACATTTGAATTACATGAATGATACTCTTGGAATCACAGAAGAACAATTATGGCAAAATGAAAAAACTGTTTTTCCCAGTGAGAATTTTATGACATCGCTATATGTTCTATTTTACATTCATCTTATGACACTTATTGAACTCCTAGGAAGGAAAAAAGGAATTGAATTCTATCGAGAGTCTGTTGATAATTACAACGAAAAAATCAATGCGATAAATCAAAAAGATATCTTCACAGATCTCAGTGATATGCGAGAGCAATTAAGTAAATCAATAAAAGAGAATCTTTATGGTAGAAT